>JAIVGT010000156.1 GCA_020201485.1 Halobacteriales archaeon | reverse complement strand
TTCCACGACAAGGCCCCGAGCCAGCTCGAGCTCATCCAGGGCGACGCCATCTTCCGCGAGTACAACGCAACGCCCCTCCTCCGCCGGAAGGGCATGAAGGTCAAGGTCCGCCCGGCGAGCCGCGTCGTGGTCACCTCCCACCCCCGGACCGACCTGTGCCCCGTGACGGAGACCATCAAGATCATCGGCAAGAAATGGTACCTCATCCTCCTCCACGAGCTCACGTCGGGTCCGCGCGGGTTCAACGACCTGCGGCGGAGCGTGCGGGGCATCAGCGCCAAGGTGCTGAGCGAGAGCCTGCGGCACCTCGAGCAGAAGGGACTGGTCGAGCGCAAGGTGCACAGCGAGAGCCCCATCCGCGTCGAGTACACGCTCACGCAGAAGGGCCGGGAGCTGGAGTCGCTCTTCGACGGCATGAAGGCCTGGGGCGACAAGTGGCACGTGTGCGAGGATGCGGACAACGAGGTCAACGCGCGGCTCGTGCCCGAGCCCACCGTCCACGGCCGGCTTTGACGCCTGCGGTCAATCCTTCGGCAGCTCGATGTTGCTGAGCAGGTCGAGGTAGAGCATGAGCTGCTCCAGCTCGCCGCGCAGCGTGCGCAGGATGTTCTCGACCTTCTCCCGCTCCGCGTCCTGGGGCAAGCCCGCGAGCTTCGCCTCGTAGCTCGTGAAGTCGAGGAACGCCGTGTCCAGGCTCTTCTTGCCCTTCATGACGATGGCGCGGCGCAGGCCGTCGAGCAGGTCCCCTTCGACCTGCACGTACACGCGGCGGTCGCCGACGCGCTTCACCTTGCGCACCATGCCCAGCACCTCGAGGAAGTCGAGGCTGGTGCTGACCGAGCTCAGGGAATAGCCCGTCTCCTTCGCCAGCTGGCTGAGCATCATCGGCTCGTTCGCGCCGGTGAGCGCGGCGATGATGCGGCCATGGACCTCGCTGTAGCCCATGAGGTTCGCGACGTTGGCGAAGCTCGAGTAGAGCTTGTTCTTGATGTCCGCGGCGTTCGCCGGGGGCGCGCTGGCCCTCGCGCCAGGGGACCTTGCGCGCCGCGCGGAACCTGAACCTGTCATGCTAGCGCTTCGAAAGGCCTATATCGGGTACCTCGTTATAAGGCTTCCAAACTTTCAGAATTTGCTGAAAGTTTCCGAAAAGGCGAGTCCCATGGCAGCGCGCAACGCCAGCATCCAGGCCAACCCGCTCCTGAAGGACCCCTCCGCCACGGCGGACATCCCCTTCGAGATCTCCCACAACGTCAAGGACAGCCCGGCCGAGGTGGCCGCGCTCGTGCGGGACCTCCTGAAGGACAAGCCGGACACGACCGTCATCCGCGTGACGAAGAGCCTCTGCCCGTACTGCGTGGACGAGGAGAAGTTCGCCGTCATGAAGGTGACCGCGGTCATCTACGAGGAGAAGAACATCGTCAAGCTCATCAAGCGCTGCAATGAGCACGGCGTGGTCGTGGACCGCTACTGGGAAGACTACGACATGTTCAAGACGGCCCGCGTCGCCGCCGACTTCGCCAACCACCTGGAGACGGCCCACGTCTTCGGCAAGGTCAAGGAGGAGGACATCGACTGCCCGAAGATGTGCGGGCTGTGCCCGAAGCACAAGTCCCACACCGGCCTGGGCAACATCGTCATCACGAACCGGTGCGACCTGAGCTGCTGGTACTGCTTCTTCTACGCCAAGGAGGGCGAGCCGCTGTACGAGCCCTCCCAGGACCAGATCCGCATGATGCTGCGGGCCATGAAGAACGAGAAGCCCACCGGGGCGAACTGCGTGCAGATCACGGGCGGCGAGCCCACGGGACGGCTCGACCTCGTGGAGATCGTGCGCATCGCCAAGGAGGAAGGGTATGACCACGTCCAGCTCAACACGAACGGCGTGAACATCAGCAAGGACCCGAGCATCGCGCGCAAGGTGCGCGACGCGGGCAGCAACGTGTTCTACCTCAGCTTCGACGGCGTCACGCCCAAGACGAACCCGAAGAACTTCTGGGAGATGCCCGCGGCCCTCGACGCGGCGCGGCGCGCCCCGGTCAGCGTCGTGCTCGTCCCGACCGTCATCGGTGGCGTGAACGACCACGAGCTGGGCGACATCATCAAGTACGGCGCGGCCAACCTCGACGTCGTCCGCGCGGTGAACTTCCAGCCGGTCAGCCTCGTCGGGCGCATGCCGGACAAGCTGCGCGAGCGGCAGCGCATCACCATCCCCGGCGCCTGCCAGCGCATCGAGGAGCAGACGAACGGCGAGATCGCCAAGCGCGACTTCTTCACCGTGCCCATCTCGGTGAAGGTGAGCAAGTTCATCGAGGCGATGAAGGGCAAGCAGACCTACAACCTGTCCATCCACTTCAGCTGCGGCGTGGGCACCTACGTCTTCAAGGACGACAACGGGAAGCTCATCCCCATCAGCCGCTTCGTGGACATCGAGGGCATGCTGGAGTTCCTGGAGGAACAGGCGGACGAGATCAACGCCGCCTCCCACAAGAACTTCGCCAAGGCAGCGGCGGTGGCGAAGCTCGTGCACCGCCTGCGCGGGTTCGTGGACACGGAGAAGATGCCGCAGGGCCTGGACATGGGCAAGATGCTCTTCGACGCCTTCGTGAAGGGCGACTACGACGGGCTGCGCCGGTTCCACTACAACAGCCTGTTCATCGGCATGATGCACTTCATGGACCCGTACAACTACGACGTGGACCGCGTCGAGCGGTGCGACATCCACTACGCCATGCCGGACGGGCGCGTCGTGCCCTTCTGCTCGTTCAACGTCATCCCCGAGCTCTACCGCGACCGCGTGCAGCGCAAGTACAGCATGGACCCGAAGGAGTGGGCGGCGCAGCACCCGGAGTACGTCACGGAAGCGGGCAAGATCCGCGACTACGAGACGAAGTACAAGCGCGAGCTGAGCACGGACGAGAAGAAGCGCATCATCGACGTGTACGAGCGCGCGCTGGGCCGTCCCATCGACCACCCATTGCGCGCTTCCCTGGCGCTGCCCGTGCAGAACCCGAACCTGGCCGCGCTGGCCGCGCCCGGCCCGGTCTCGCTGAAGG
>JAIVGT010000155.1 GCA_020201485.1 Halobacteriales archaeon | reverse complement strand
TGCTTGACCTCCTCGAGCGTGGCGGGGGTCGCGGCGTACATGGGCGTGCCGGCGAGGGCCAGCTCCAGGCCGGGCGCGCTGACCTTGATGCCCGCCGCCGCGTGGACCTCGCGCACGCTGTCGAAGCGGTCGCGCGGGTCGCGGATCTCGTCCATGGGCTTGGGCTTGAGCAGGGCCTTGGCGTGGGTCACGATGGGCCCCTGCTTGCCGCCGATGACGAGGAGGTCGTCCTTGTGCAGCGTGCCGTCGAAGACGATGGCGTCGATGGTGCTGCCCAGGCCGCGCTCCTCCTTCACCTCGAGCACGGTCGCCTTGGCCGGGCCGTCCACGTCCGTCTCCAGCGACTCCTCGAGGAAGCGCTGCGCCAGGCCGACCAGGACCATGAGCAGGTCGGGCAGGCCTTCGCCGTGGATGGCGCTCAGGGGCACGATGGCGACGCTCTTGCGGAAGTCCCCGACGCGGTCGTAGCGGTCGGACGGGTAGCCCATCTGGCTGAGCGTGCCGATGAGCTCGTACAGCTTCGTGTCGAACGCCTCCTTCACGCGCTCGATCTGCGCGTTGTAGGCCTGCAGGAACGGCCGGTTCTCCTCCGGCTGCCAGCCCAGGGTGCGGTCGATCTTGTTCGCGGCGAGGATGAAGGGGGTGTGGTTCTTGCGCAGGATCTGCATCGCTTCCCGCGTCTGGGGCATGATGCCCTCGTTGATGTCCACGACGAGCACGGCGATGTCGGCGAGGGCCCCGCCGCGCGCGCGCAGGGAGCTGAACGCGTGGTGCCCCGGCGTGTCGATGAACAGCAGGCCGGGGACCTTGAACGACTTGCCCCCGAGGAGCGGGCCGCAGATCTTGTGCACGGCGTCGAGGGGCACCTCCGTCGCGCCGATGTGCTGCGTGATGCGCCCGGCCTCGCGCGTCACCACGCTCGTGCCCCGGATGCGGTCCAGCAGGCTCGTCTTCCCATGGTCGACGTGGCCGAGCACGCTGACGATGGGCTGCCGGATGGGCATGGGGGCGGGGACGCGCGTCGCAGACTTCAAGGTTCCGACCAGGCGGCGGGCCGCGCGCGCGGCCGGCATCGTCGCGCCATCCTCGCCGTGTGGTTGGGAAGGGTTTTCGGGGTGCCAACGCGTCGCAGGCCCGGATGGCGTCCACGCCCCCGAAGGTCGCGAGCCCGCGGCCTCGCGCTCCGCAGCCCGCGGCTGAGCGAGCCAGCGCCGCGCCCCCCCCGGCCCGCTCCGACGCGCTCCGCGAGACCCTCGGGACGCCCGACGAGGTGGAGGACTTCATCGCGACGGCGAGCGTGGCGTTGCACGCCGTGGGGCCGGATGGCCGCATCCTCTGGGCGAACCCGGCCGAGCTGGCGATGATGGGCTACGCGCGCGACGACTACGTCGGCCGCCACATCGCCGAGTTCCACGTGGACCAGCCGGTCATCGAGGACATCCTGGCCCGGCTCCTGCGCGGCGAGCGCATCGTCGCCCAGCCCGCCCGGCTCCGCGCCAGGGACGGTAGCGTCAAGCACGCGCTGATCGACTCCAGCAGCCGGTTCATCGAGGGCAGGTTCGCGAACACCCGCTGCTTCACCCGGGACGTGACGCGCGAGGTCGAGGCGCGCCTGGCCGTGCAGCGCACCGAGGAACGGCAGCGCGCCGCCGCGGAGAAGCTCGCCCTGTACGGGCGCATCCTGTCCGCGAGCAACGACGCCATCGCCATCATCGACGCCCAGGGCAGGTACCTGGAGCAGAACCATGCCCATGCCCAGCTCACCGGCTACGCAGACGACGAGCTGGAGGGGCTGACGCCCGCCGTGCACCTGGGGGAGGCGACGTTCGCGCGCATCCACGAGGAGCTGGAGGCGAAGGGCACGTTCCGCGGGGAGTGCATGAGCCAGCCGAAGCACGGCCCGGCCGTGCCCGTGGACCTCGCGGCGTTCTCCGTGCGCGACGCGGAGGGCCGGACGGTGTGCCACGTCGGCATCAAGCGCGACGTGTCGCTGCGCAAGCGGAACGAGGCGCTGCTCCAGCGCCGGCTCGCCCACCTCCAGGCCATCCACGAGCTCGGGCTGACCGTGGGCCAGGCCGCCTCGCTCGAGGAGATCTACGACGCCGCCCTGGCCTGCATCGAGCGCACCCTCGCCGACCGGGCCGCCGTCCTGCTCTTCGACGCCGACCGCGTCATGCGCTTCAAGGCCTGGCGCGGCCTGTCCGACGGATACCGTGCCGCGGTCGAGGGCCACACGCCGTGGTCGCCCGAGACGACGGACGCCCTGCCCGTGCTCGTCCCGGACGTGCGGCGGGAGGCGGGCCTCGCGGAGTTCCAAGGCGCGTTCCAGGCCGAGGGCATCGGGAGCCTGGCGTTCCTGCCCCTCGTCCACCAGGGCCTGGTCATCGGGAAGTTCATGGTCTACCACCGCGGGCCCCACGCCTTCGACGCCGAGGAGGTGCAGCTCGCCGGGACCATCGCCGGGCACGTCGGCCTTGGCATCGGCCGCATGCGCGCCGCGGAGCCGCGCGCCCGCCTGGCGGCCATCGTGGAGAGCAGCACCGACGCCATCGTGAGCAAGAACCTCGACGGCGTCATCCAGACGTGGAACCCGGGCGCGGAGCGCATCTTCGGCTACCGGGCGGAGGACATCGTCGGCCAGCCGGTGACGCGGCTCATCCCCGCGGAGCGCCTGGGCGAGGAGGAGGAAATCCTGCGCCGCCTGCGCCGCGGGGAGCGCGTCGAGCAGTTCGAGACGCAGCGCGTCCGCAAGGACGGCCGCGTCATCGACGTCAGCCTGACCATCAGCCCCATCCGCGACGAGGCCGGCCGCATCATCGGCGCGAGCAAGATCGCGCGCGACATCACCGAGCGCAAGCGCGCCGAGCAGGAGCTGCGCGCCATGAACGAGCGCCTGCAGGAGCTGGACCGCATGAAGACGCAGCTCATCAACACCGCCAGCCACGAGCTGCGCACGCCCCTCACCCCCATCACCCTCCAGCTCGACCTGCTCCGGGCGCGGGACATGGGCACGCTCACCCCCCGGCAGAGGCACGCCCTGGACATCCTCGACCGCAA
>JAIVGT010000355.1 GCA_020201485.1 Halobacteriales archaeon | reverse complement strand
GGGCTGGACGGCGGCCACGTCCCTGCGCACGATGGAGCTGCTGCCGCGCGAGACGCAGCGGTGCACGCTCGCCGTGCGCCTCCCGGAGAGCGCGGACGGCGCAGGGGCGCTCGCGGTCGTGGCGCGCCCGCGCGGCGCGCTCCTCGCCCGCCCCCGCGCCGTGGTCGGCGTGCGCATCCTGCCCATGCCCGTCACGCCGTCCGAGGCCATGCAGCCCTTCTACCACCCGGAGCGCACCCTCGCCAGCACGTGAGGCCGGCCCGGCCGCGCGTCCGGCGCGCCATCGCGGCCGGCGTGCTCTGCCTTCCTGCGCGCAGCCTGGGCCTTGGTCGCGCGTGCGCGGCCGTCCGCCTGGCGCTCGTCCGCGTGGGCCTTCCCCGCGCGGA
This sequence comes from Halobacteriales archaeon, assembly GCA_020201485.1. Lineage (GTDB taxonomy): Archaea > Thermoplasmatota > SW-10-69-26 > JACQPN01 > JAIVGT01 > JAIVGT01. Next base: position 2,680 of record JAIVGT010000355.1, on the reverse strand, counting down.
GGGGTCGCGGAGCCGAGCACGCCCCGGAAGCCCGCCTGCGCGCCGGGCCAGCGCCGGACGTTCTTCGATGCGGCGCTACGCTGCGTATGGGGCGCTGTCGCTTGGGTTACGTCGTGGACGGGGCACCTCCACAAGCGGCCAGGAACCGCACGCGCGCGGAGAGAGACGTTCCGCGCGCTTCATGAACGCGGCCGCGCACGAGCTGCGCACGCCCCTCGCCCCCCTCCGGCTGCAGGTGGACCTCCTTCCGGCGCAGGTCGCGCGCTTCCCCGACCCGCGCATCGAGCGCTCGCTCGCCGTCCTCGACCGCAACCTGCGCCGGCTGAACCGCCTGGTGGACGACCTGGTCATGATGTCGCGGCTCGACGCGGGGAAGATGGTCCTCGGCGATGCAGACGTGCGACGTGGAGGTCTTCGTGCAGCACGCGGCCGAGGCGTTCCGGCCGATGGCGGACGAGGCGGGCGTGGCGTTCGTGGCCGACATCGCCCCCGGGCTGCGCGTGCGGGCCGATCCCACCCCGCTCGCCCAGGTGCTGGACAACCTGTCGTCGAACGCCGTGAAGTACACGCCGCGCGGCGGACGCGTCACGGTGCGCGCCCGGCCCGAGGGCGCGGCGGTGCGCATCGAGGTCCGCGCCACGGGCGTCGGCATCAAGCCCGAGGACCTGGAGCGGCTGTTCCAGCCGTTCACGCAGCTCGGCCGCGCGGCGCCTGGACGCCGGCCACGGCCTGGGCTTGTACGTGGTGCGCAGCTTCGTGCGCGTCATGGGCGGCGAGGTGGGCCTGGCCAGCGACGGCCCGGGGAAGGGCACGACGTTCTGGGTCACGCTTCTCTCCGGCTAGCCCGGCGCGGGCTCACGGCGCGGCCGGAGGCCGCTCCGATGGGTGCCGGCCGGTCGGCACCTCGGGCAGGAGGAGGGCCAGCGTCTGCTCCAGGCTCGCCATGTCGAACGGCTTCACGAGCAGGGCATCCGCGCCCACCTCCGCGGCGAGCCGGCGGGCCGCGTCCGGGGACGCGCCGGCGATGACGACGTGCGCCGCCTGGGGCGCGATGCGCCGCGCCTCCGCCAGGAACGTCTTGGCCTGCATGCCCCGCACCAGGGGGTCGCACAGCACCACGGCGTAGGTCGCGTCGTCCTCCAAGAGCTGCAAGGCAGCCCGCCCGCTCAGGGCCACGGTGACGAACACGCGGGGGAACTGCTGCTCGATGACGCTGTGGAGCGACTCGGCGATGTCGGGGTCGTCGTTGACGATGAGGACGCGCACGGACCCGACGCAGCGCGGGGGGGGCATGAGGACGCGGTGACGGAACCCGCGCGGCGCGGTTCGCCGGCCAGGGGGGAGGGAGGAGTGCCCGCCTGAGCGTCTGGGGCCCAGGTTTTCCCTTGCGGCGATGCGATTCATAAGGGCCCGCCGCCATCGCCTTTCGTGGACCGGGCCCCCCCCGCCGGAGCCGAGGACCGCACCCGCGCCGAGCGACGGCCCGCGGCGTCCGGCCCCGCGTCGGAAGCCGCGCTCTCGCAGAAGCCAGCCCAGGACACGGGCGTGCCGTACCAGCTGCTCGTCGAGAGCGTGCGGGACTACGCCATCTTCATGCTCGACCCGCGCGGGTACATCCGCAGCTGGAACCAGGGCGCGCACCGGCTGAAGGGCTACGAGGCGAGCGAGGTCATCGGCCGGCACTTCTCCGTGCTCTACCCGCCGGCGGACGTCGCCTCCGGCAAGCCCATGTTCGAGCTGGAGGTCGCGGCGCGCGAGGGGCGCTACGAGGACGAGGGCTGGCGCGTGCGCAAGGACGGCTCCAGGTTCTGGGCGAACGTGGTCATCACCGCCCTGCGCGGCCCGGAGGGGGACCTCGTCGGCTTCGCCAAGGTCACGCGCGACCTCACGGAGCGCAAGCTCGCCGAGGAGGAGATGCGCCACTCCGAGGAGCGCTTCCGCGCCCTCGTGGACGGCGTGCGCGACTACGCCATCTACATGCTGGACGCGAAGGGGCGCGTCGTGAGCTGGAACATGGGAGCGGAGCGCATGAAGGGCTACCGGCCGGAGGAGGTCCTCGGCCAGCACTTCTCCCTGTTCTTCCCCGAGGACCTGCGCGCCCGGCACGCCCCGGAGCGCGAGCTGGAGCAGGCGGCGCGGGAGGGGCGCTTCGAGGAGGAGAACTGGCGCGTGCGCAAGGACGGCACGCGCTTCTGGGCCAACGTCGTGCTCACGCCGCTGCGCGACTCCACCGGTCGGCTCGTGGGCTACGCCAAGGTGACGCGCGACCTCACGGAGCAGAAGCTCTCGCAGGAGGCCCTGCGGCAGAGCGAGGAGCGCTACCGGCTGCTCATCGAGGGCGTGCAGGACTACGCCATCTTCCTCCTCGACCCCGCCGGCCTGGTCGCGAGCTGGAACCCCGGGGCGGAGCGCCTGCTCGGCTACGCGGCGCGCGACATCCTGGGGAAGCCGTTCACCACGTTCTACGTGCCCGAGGACCGCACGTCGGACAAGCCGGAGCGGGAGCTGCGCGAGGCGCGCGAGGAGGGCCGGTACGAGGAGGAGGGCTGGCGCGTGCGTGAGGACGGCACGCGCTTCTGGGCCAACGTCATCGTCACGCCCCTGTTCGACGCCGAGGGCAGGCTGCAGGGCTACGCCAAGGTCACGCGCGACCTCACGGCCAGCCGCGCGGCGGAGGCGG
>JAIVGT010000154.1 GCA_020201485.1 Halobacteriales archaeon | reverse complement strand
GCGCTGCACGTTGCGGACGTAGAGGACGACGTGGCCGAGCTCGTGCACCGTCACGTCTTCGCCCCCGGGCGAAGGGCCGGAGCCGGCTCCGGCTGCAGGTCGTATCGGCCGGCCCACCCGGCCAGCTCCTTGAACATGGCTTCGAGGGCGCGGGCCTTCGCCGTGGGCTGGTAGTCCACGCGCGGCGGGATCTCGTTGTAGGCGGTGCGCGTGAGCAAGCCCGCCTCGACCAGCTCGCGCAGGCGCTCGGACAGCGTGTTCGGGCTGATGCCGAGCTCGCGCTGCAGGTCCACGAAGCGCAAGGCCTTGGCGTCGGGGCGCGACATGAGCACGTACAGGACGTCCATCATGTGCGCCTTGCCGAGCAGGCGGAACAGGTCCCCGACCCCGCAGCCGGCGCCCGGTCTGCCCTTGGCCGTGCGCGCCATGCTGCCTGCTATGGATTCCGTAGTATTAGTGCTTGCCACTTCGTAGGGGCGGAGTGGCTCCTATGCTACGGACTTGGGAGTATATTGCTACGACCTGCGTAGCAAAGTCGAGGACCATGTCCAGCAACCAGAGCGCCACCCACGTGCCCGCGACCGCCTTCTCGCCGCCCGCCGGCGCGTACGCCATCGACGGCGCGCACAGCAGCGCGGAGTTCGCGGTGAAGCACCTCATGATCAGCATCGTGACCGGCCGCATCAAGGGCATCGCCGGCGCGCTCCACCTCGACCCGGCCCGGCCGGAGCAGAGCCGCGTCGAGGCCAGCCTGGACGTGGGGACCATCGACACCGCGGACGAGAAGCGCGACGCGCACCTGCGCAGCCCGGACTTCTTCGACGCGGCAAACCACCCGCGCATCACCTTCCGGAGCGTGCGTGCGCAGGCCACGGGCAAGGACGAGGGCCAGCTCGTGGGCGAGCTCACCATCCGCGGCGTGACGAAGCAGGTCCCCCTGAAGGTCGCCTTCGACGGCGCGGCCAAGGACCCGTGGGGCGGGACGCGCGTCGGCTTCACCGCCGAGGCCACGCTCGACCGGAAGGACTTCGGCCTGCACTGGAACATGCTCCTCGAGACGGGCGGCGTGCTCGTCGGGGACAAGGTGAAGGTCACGCTGCGCGTGGAGGCCGTGCACCAGCCGGCGTGAGCGCTACGTGATGGGCGCGTCCGTGTCGAGGAGCGCGCCGCCCTGTCCGCCCCCCAGGCCGCCCCAGCCCCAGGTCAGCAGGAGGCCGTGGTGGCGCGCCCACTGCGCGTCGTAGCTCGCGCACGGACACGGCTCGAGGTGCGCGTGCCAGGCGAGCGCGTTCACCGCGCGCCCGCCCTGCTTCGTCGCGACGGTCTGCGTGCCCACGACTTGCGAGGACAGGCCGTCCACGTCGCAGCCGCCCAAGGTCTCGCCGGTCACGTTCTCGCCGACCGCCACGTTCGTGCCCCACGACGGCGGCGCGCGGATGTCGCTGACGTGGATGGGGCGGTACGTGTCCGTGACGTTGGCGTACGCGTCGTGGTGGTGCTCGGTGCCGGCGCAGTCCATGCGCCACGTCGCGTCGCGGCGGAAGGCGAACGTGGCGTTCACGTCGTACTCGTCGTACACGTCGCCGCTGGGCGAGCCGCCGCCGCCGAAGGCGTGGTAGCGCGCGTAGCTGGTGCCCGGCACGGGCCAAGCCTCGGGCCGCGCGCTCGGCCAGAGGAAACGTCCGCTCACGTGGCACGCGCTCCCGCTGCACGCGCGGAATTGGACGAAGCTGCCGTCCGGCACGGGCGTGCTCGTCGTCCAGTCCCGGTAGCTCTGTCGGGTGAGGGTGCGCCACGCCCCCTGGTCCACGCTGGCCTGCACGCCGCTCAGCCCCCAGTTGCTCAACGCGTACACGTTGACCTGCACCCAGTTGGCGTTGCCCTTCGCGTTGTCGAAGAGCGCGTTGAACGTCGGGCCCGGGCTGGGATATTCGCGCGCGTCCGTCCAGAACCAGCCGTTCGGCGGGAAGAAGAGCGCGCCGTCCGCCGCGCGCACGCGGAACTGCACGAGGCTCCCGTACGGCGCGTGCGTGCTCACCGCCCAGCCCCAGCCCTTGTCCTGCATCGCGACCCACGCCCCGCCGCCCACGCGCGCGTCCACGCCGGCGATGGGCCGGCTCCCGCTCGCGCCCGCCTGCACCCACCATGCGTTGCCCTTCACGTTGCTCAGCGTCGCCGAGAACGCGCCGGGCGGCGGCGCGCTGCACTGCTCCACGCCCGCCGGGTGGGTGAACCAGCAGCTCGTGGCTTGCGTGCCGTCGCCGAGCGTCGCGCGGAACCGCGCCTGGTGCCCGGGCTCGAGGTGGAAGCTGGCCGCCCACGCGCCCCAGGACTTGGCCTGCAGGGTGGTCCACGGGCCGTTCGTGTCCATGGCCTCGACCTTCGTCACCTGCGGCTTGCTCGCGCCGCCGAGCACGACCTCCACCCACCATTCGTTGCCCGCCCTGTGGTCGAAGCTCAGCGCGTGCGAGCCGAAGGTCTGCACGTGGTCCGCGCCGGCGGGCCATGCGGGGAGAAGCAAGCTCGCGACCAGCGCAGCCAGGCCGAGGGCGCGGCGCATGCTGGACCGAGGCTCGGCCGCGGATTTGAGCCGGCTGGTGCAACGCTGCCGACGCGACGAATCCCCTGCTCGGTTGGCCCTTCGGCAGGCTGATGAGCGCGCGCGGAGATGCCGCGGGCGTGGACGCCATCGTCGTCATCGCCCGTCTCCGTCGCATGGGCAGCGCCCGCGACCGCGCCGGCATGGCCCGCTTCGGCATCCGCACCGACCGCGCCTTCGGCATCAGCGTCCCGGCGCTGCGCGCGCTCGCGCGCGACCTGGGGCGCGACCACGCCCTGGCGCGGGCGCCACGCACAGAGCGATGCTCTGATGCGCCAGTTCCTCCGGCGCATCGCCGGCGAGGCCCACGACGAGCGCAACTTCGTCAAGAAGGCCGTGAACTGGGCCCTCCGCGACATCGGCAAGGCCCGGCCGGGCGTGCGCCGCGAGGCCGTGGCCCTGGCGCGGAAGCTCGCGGCGAGCGAGGACGCGTCGGAGCGCTGGGTCGGGCGCGACGCGCTGCGCGAGTTCGGGAAGAAAGGCCTGGCGTGAGCGGAACCTTCATGCGCTGGCGCGCTTCCCTGGATCGCGATGCCCGCGCCCGTGGAGTTTCGCAACATCGCCCGCTACGTGCGCGACGTGCAGGCGAACGTGCCGCTGTACCAGGCCATCGGCTTCACGAAGGTCGTGCGGGAGATGGACGACATGGTCGTGCTGCAGAACGAGCAGGGCCTGAAGCTCGTGCTCCACCGCTGGGACGAGCGGCCGACGCACTGGGTGGACACGGCCATCGGCCTGACGATGACCGGCCCGACGGAGGAGGCGCGGGCCTACGTGGAGAAGGCCGGCTTCACGCTGCTGCGCGCGCCCGACCACGGCGACATGGGCTTCTTCTTCATCTACGGCGACCTCGACGGCAACCCGGTGAACCTCGTCGGCACGCCCGGCGCGCGGCGCGCGGAGCAAGCCGCGAAGACCCCGCTCGTCTTCCCGAAGAAGTGAATCGCGCCGACGCTGTCGCGAGAAGGCGGAAGGCCTGCGCCCCGCTTCCCGGCGCATGCGCGCGCTCGTCCTTGCCTGCCTGCTGAGCCTGGGCGCGTGCGCGGGGCGCTTGCCCGAGGCTCCGGACGCGCCGGATTTCCCGGCTCCGCCGCTGTGACTCAGGCCTTCTTGACGTTGACCGCGTTCAGGCCGCGCTTGCCTTCGCTCGCGGTCACGCGCACGTTCTGCGGCGGGCTGACGCCACCCTGGGGTAGCACCTTGCCCGTGTCCACGTCCTGCTGGCCTTCGGGGATGGCGAGGGGCGCGAGCTCGTCCGACGTGAGGCAGGCAGCGAGGACCTCCTCGGCGGCGGCGAGCGGCGCGGCGAGCGCGACGAGGGCCATGCCGGCGATGGCGAACCAGGCGGTGCGGGGCATGGCGCTGCCTGCGCTCCCGGCCTGAAGGCTTTTCTCCCCGGGCGCGCGAACCGCGCGGACAGGTCCTCAGCGCACCATGGCGTGCTCGATGGCCGCGACCCCGGCGCCCGCGTGCACCTTGAAGCCCTGCGCGTTCATCTCGGCCTCGATGGCGGCGAAGCCCGCTGCCAGGTCGCGGAAGTCCACCGTGCCCATCGTGCCGATGCGGAAGATCTTGCCCTTGACCGGGCCCTGCCCGCCGCTCACCACGACGCCGTGCTTGTCCTTGAGCGCGCCGCGGAACTTGCCGTCCTCGATACCCTGCGGGTAGCGGATGGCGGTCACGGTGTCGCTCTCGTGCCCCGTCGGCGGGAGGAGCTGCAGGCCGGTCGCCTTCGCGGCGTCGCGCGTCGCCTGCGCCGTCGCGCGCACCTTGGCGAAGCGGTTCGGCAATCCCCCTTGCTCCTGCAGGACGCGCAGGCCTTCCAGGGTGGCGAAGTAGAGGTGGGTCGCCGGGGTCGTGGGGCTGTTGCAGTTCTCCTTCTCCCACTTGTCCAGGATCTTGACGAGGTTCAGGTACAGCCCGCGCGGCTTCATCTTCGCCCGCGCGCCCGGGGCGATGCTCACGAACGCCAGGCCCGGGGGCGCGCCGATGCACTTCTGCGACCCGGTCACGGCCAGGTCCACGCCCCAGCGCTCGACGGGCGTGTCCACGCCGCCGATGCTCGTGATGCAGTCCGCGACGACGAGCGCGCCGTGCTCGTGCGCCAGCTTCGTGATGCGCTCCAGCGGGTTGAGGATGCCCGCGCTCGTCTCGTTGTGCGTGAGCACGACGACCTTCGGGCCCTTGGCGACCTCGCGCTCGAACGCCGCCATGTCGTAGGGCTGGCCCCACTCCGACTTGAGGTGCGTGACCTCGCCCCCGCACAGCTTCGCCACCTCGCCGATGCGCTCGCCGAAGTTGCCGTTGCTGAGCGCCAGGACCTTGTCGCCGTGCTGCACCACGCTGCCCACCGCGGCCTCGATGCCGGCGGTGCCGCTGCCCGTGATGGGCACGACCGGCCACGTGCACTGGAAGACCTGCTGCAGGTGCTCGCCGAGGTCCTTCGACAGCGCGGCGAACTCCGGGCCGCGGTGGTTCACCGCCGGCTTGTCCATCGCCCGCAGGACGCGCGGGTGCATCTTGATGGGTCCCGCGAGCAGGAAGACGTTGTCCTCGCCGTCGAAAGGCATGGCCGCGCATCCGCCGGTGGGAAAAAAGCTTTCGCCACGTTTGGTCGCCAGGCTTGCGTCGCAAAGGGTAGGGGCGCAGAGCGCATGACCCTGGCGATGGAGCGCTACCGCGCCCTCGCCGACTACGGCTGCATCGGGGATGCGCGCACCGCCGCCCTGGTCACGGCCGACGGCAGCATCGACTGGTGGTGCGCCCCGCGCTTCGACAGCCCGGCGGTGTTCAGCCGGCTCCTCGACCATGCGAAGGGCGGCCAGTTCAGCATCGCCCCGCCCGACCGCGCCATCTCCCACGTGGCGTACGAGGAGGGCACGAACGTCCTGCGCCACCGCTTCCTCGCCGGAGGGACGGGCGAGGCGACGCTCGTCGATGCCCTGGCCTGGCCCGTGCCCGAGGACGCGCTCGGCTCGGTGCTCGTGCGCGTCCTGGAAGGCGTGCAGGGCGAGGTGCCCATCACCGTCCGCTTCGCGCCCCGGCCCGACTTCGGCCTGTCCGAGGCGGAGATGACGGAGACCTCG
>JAIVGT010000354.1 GCA_020201485.1 Halobacteriales archaeon | reverse complement strand
GAAGTGGAGCGCGGTCAGCGCCACGGCGAGCACCCCCACGCCCACCGCCGCCGGCAGCAGCTCGCCCCGCGCGTCCGCGAGCCAGAGGGGGAAGTCGCTCATGCTGTGGATGAAGGCGAAGATGCCCGCATACCCCATGCCGAACGCGCCGCCGTAGTAGATGACGGCGCGCGTGCCCTGCTGGCTCTTGCGGTTCAGGGCCATGGCCTTCATGAGCGTGTCGAGGAGGGCGAAGCCCGCGCCGGCCATGGCGATGCCGAAGAGCAATCCGCCCGGCCGCACCGAGGCGGCGACGAGGAGCGCCTCGAGCAAGTACATCAGCAATCCCGCCGCGCCCCCGCCCATGAGGTGCACGAAGAGGATGTTGTCCTTGAACGCCCGCTCGTAGCTCCCGTAGGCGAGGAACATGACCGCGAACGCGGGCAGGACGCCGAGGAAGAAGCCCAACGTGAGCGGGACGTCGACCACGCAGCCGCGACAGGGCGCGCCCTATTTCAGGCCAGCGGTGCCCGCGGCTCGCCTGTAGGCATGGGCTTTTGAGCACTGCGCGCCATCGCCGCGCGATGCTGGCCACGCCGGTCATCGTGGTGAACTACAAGGCGTATCCGCAAGCCACCGGACCGGCGGCGGTGAAGCTCACGGAGGCCTTGGAGCGCGTCGCGCACCGCGCCGGCGCCAGCGTCGCCGTCGCGCCGGGGCTCGTGGACCTGCGGCACGTGGCGGAGGCGACGAAGCTGCCCTGCCTCGCCCAGCACTGCGACCCCATCATGCCGGGCGCGGGCACGGGCCATGTGACGGTCGAGGCCATCGCCGCCGCGGGCGCGAAGGGCAGCCTGCTGAACCACGCGGAGCGCAAGCTCGGCCTGGAGGTCACGCAGGCAAGCGTGGACCGCCTGCGCCACGTCGGGCTGTGGAGCCTGGTGTGCGCCGGGAACGTCGCTGCGAGCCGCGCCGCGGCCGCGCTGCACCCGGACATGGTCGCGGTCGAGCCCCCGGAGCTCATCGGCGGCACGGTCAGCGTCACGACCGCCGACCCGCTCATCGTCAGCGCCGCGGTGCGCGCGGTGAAGGACCTTGCCCCGGACGTGCGCGTTCTGTGCGGAGCGGGCGTGAAGGCGGGCAAGGACGTGCGCCGCGCCCTGGAGCTGGGGGCGGACGGCGTGCTCCTCGCCAGCGGCGTGGCCGCGGTCGCGGAGCCGGAGAAGGCGCTGCTCGACCTCCTGGAGGGCCTGCGATGACCGCGGGGACCGTTCCGCCTCCGCCCGGCTCGGGCCCCACGGTGAAGCTCCAGCTCGCCCTCGACCTGCTCAACCTGCACCGCGCGCTCGACATCGCAAGGGAAGCGGTGGAAGGCGGCGCGGACTGGGTCGAGGCAGGCACGCCGCTCATCAAGAGCGAAGGGCTCGAAGCCGTGCGGCAGCTCAAGCGCGCCTTCCCCGGGCACGTCATCGTCGCCGACATGAAGGTCATGGACACGGGCGGCTTCGAGACGGAGATGGCGGCCAAGGCGGGCGCCGGCGTGGTCACCATCCTCGGCGCGAGCGACGACGGCACCATCCGGGAAGCGGTCAAGGCCGGCCAGCAGTACGGCTGCAAGGTCATGGTCGACCTCATCGGGGTGCACGACAAGCCGCGCCGCGCCGCGGAGGCGGAGAAGCTCGGCGCGCACCTCATCGGCCTGCACGTCGGCATCGACGAGCAGATGCGCGGCCTGAGCCCGGTGCAACTCGTGCGCGACGTGGCCAAGGCCACGCGGCTGCCCATCGCCGTGGCGGGCGGGGTGACCAGCGAGACGGCGGCCGCGCTCGTGGAAGCGGGGGCGGAGGTCATCATCGTCGGCGGGGCCATCACGAAGGCGAAGAGCCCGCTCCAGGCGACGAAGGACATCGTCCAAGCCGTGCGCACGCGCCAGCCCGTGCGCAGCGAGGGCATGAAGAAGTTCGGCCCGGAGCAGCTCCGGGAAGCGTTCGGCGTCGCGAGCACGCCGAACATCAGCGACGCCATGCACCGCCAGGGCGCCATGCACGGCATCACCCCCATCATGCCCGGCCTGAAGATGATCGGCCGGGCCGTGACGGCGCGCACGGTGAACGGCGACTGGGCGAAGCCCGTGCAGCTCATCGACCTCGCCCAGCCGGGGGACGTGCTCGTCATCGACGTGGACGGGGGCCAGGATGCCGTGTGGGGCGAGCTCGCTACGAACAGTTGCGTGATGAAGGGCGTCGCCGGCGTCGTCATCGACGGGGCCATCCGCGACGTGGACGCCATCCGCGCCTTGCGCTTCCCGGCGTTCGCGCGGCATTTCGTGCCCAACGCCGGCGACCCGAAGGGCTTCGGCGAGACGAACGTCGAGGTCCGGTGCGGCGGGCAGCGCGTGCGGCCCGGCGACTGGGTCATCGGCGACGACTCGGGGGTCGTGGTCGTGCCCGAGGAGGAGGCGCAGGAGATCGCGAACCGCAGCGTCGAGGTCAAGGAGCAGGAGGACCGCCTGCGGGAAGAGATCCAGCAGGGCAGCACGCTGAGCGAGCGGCTGAAGCTGAAGCAGTGGGAGAAGGTCATCGGCTGACGCCGCTCACGCCTGCGGCTGGGGCGCGACGGCCACCGGGGCCACGCTCGCCTCCGCCACCGGGGGCAGGGCCATGGATTGCGGCACGGCTCCGAGCGTCGCGCCGTTCAGCTCTTCCCAGGCCGGGCCGGGCGAGTAGCGGACCGTGCGGCCCCAGCGCTCCGCCTCGACCACGCCCGCGGCTTCGAGGCGCTGCAGGTGCCAGCTGGCGAGGCTCGGGCTCATCTCCAGGGCCTGGCACACCTCCTTCTGGATGAGGCCGGGCTTCTTCGCGACCTGGGCCGCGATGGCGCTCGCCGTTCCGTTGCGCAGCAGGGCGATGGCGTCCTTGTGCTGGATGCGGGCGTCGCCCGTGACGAAGAAGCGCTTGTAGCGGCCCTCGTGGCGCGCGACGAGGAGCTGGTTCTTCTCCAGGAGCTTGAGGTGGTACACCGTCGTGCCCCAGCCGAGGTCGAGGCGCTCCGCCACCTCGTGGGCGTGGATGCCGGGCTCGTCCTTCACCAGGCGGTAGATG
>JAIVGT010000353.1 GCA_020201485.1 Halobacteriales archaeon | reverse complement strand
CTCTTCGTTCATCGCGTGCGCCGTGAACGCCCTGTCAGCGGGCAGGGCCGCGCTCCACGTCATGTTCATCGTGGCGGCATCGCCGGGGGCCAGCCAGAACTCCATCCACCCAAGGGCATACGCCGTGCCGCCGTACGTGTTCCACCCTTGCAGGAGCCATAGCTCCTCCCCACCCGGTCCGTCGCCGTCGTTGACGACGCGGGCGTGGAACGTGACGTTCTCGCCGACCACGGGGTCTAGCGGCTCTGCGGTCAACTCGGTCACGTGGAAGTCCGGTCCCGCGATGTGGAACGGCTGCGCGCCAGCGTTGTTCCATTCGCTGGGTCCCTCGTCCACGACGTTGTCCGGGTCGACGGTCGCCTGGAGCACGCCATCGCCCGGCGGGTTCCACCGCCAGAACAGGTCGAGCGTGGCGTTCTGCATCGAGGACTGGCCGGGTTGCAGAACCGGAACCTGCTCGCCCCCCCACGCGTTGGCCTCCCATTGCAGCTTGGTCGGCGGGCTCGGCAAGTCGCCCACGTTCGTGACCGTCGCCTGCACGGGCAGGTCACCTTGCCAGGCGGGGTCGACAAGGACGCGCGGCGCGACGACCAAATCCGGCCAGCCCGCCACGAAATCGAGGTGGGCGGCGTTGTTCGTCTCGTTGCTCTCCGCGATGCTGTGGAACATATCCACTGCGACGTCGAGCGTGTGCGCGCCGCGCGTCGCGTTCCACCAAGCTCGGCTCGTGACGCGCACGCTGCTCCCGGCGTCAAGCGTGCCCCGGAACGGGAGGTCGCCCTCGCTGATGTTCCCGTCCACACGGAAGCGCACGCTGAAGTCGCCCGCCGGCGCGCTGCCCTGGTTGCGGACGACCACGCTGAACGTCGGCCATTGTCCGGGGTGCAGTGGGTCGGGCAACACGGTGGGCGCGCCGCCCACCACGAGGTCGGGCAGCGTGGCATCAGCGCGCACGGGCAGCGCCGTGGCCGCAATCAAGGCGACCAGCACGATGGCGGGGCCCGCTTCACCAGGCACGAGGCGGGTGACCGAGCACCCGCGCATCAGCCTGACGGGACAAGCCACGGTGCGGTTGTTGACTACACGGTCCCAGCGCTCGTCCATCCACGCCGCGTGCACGTCGCCCTTCGGGCTCACGGCGACCGTGGCGAGGAACTGCGTGGGCAGGCTCGTCGGGTCGTCGTTGATGCGCAGCGGCGCGCTCCACGTCGCGCCGTGGTCGCGGCTGTACGAGATGAACACGTCGTAGTCCGGGACGTGCACGCAGCCGGGCGCGGTCGGGAACGGGATGCACACCGGCAGGTGCGCGGTCGGGCTGCCCGGGCTGTGGCCGGCCCACACGACGTAGACGCTGCCGCTGAACGGGCCGCTGCCCTTGTCCACGGCCATCTGCGCGATGTTCGTCGTGCGGTACCAGCGCAGGTTGACCGGGCTCCAGCCGTTGCCGTCGTGGCGCGCGACGCGCACTGGCGCGCCCCAATGGGCTCCCTGGTCCGTGCTCTTCGCCACGTACAGGCTGTCGTCGCAGTAGCAGTAGCCGCCGACGTACACCGTGCCGTCGGGGCCGACGTCGAGCATGGCGTAGCTGCAGGCAGGACACACCTCGACCTGCGGGCCCCACGTCTGGCCGTTGTCCATGCTCTTCGTGACGCACATGGAACCGACGTTTCCGCAGCGAGCGTTGAAGTTCGCGGTCACGCTGTACATGATGCCGCGGGCGCGGTCCACCGCGACCCAGTTCTTGTCCGTGCCGCCGTTGAACGCCTTGCTCACCTCGGTGAACGTGCGGCCGCCGTCCGTGCTGCGGTAGATGGGCAGGCCGCCGCCGTGGTTCACGCGCAGCGTCTCGACCATGACGTCGCCGTTCGGCGCGAAGGCCGCGACCGGGTCGCTCTCCCAGTTGCTCGTCTCGCCCACCGGGCCGAGGACGGGGAGCGTGACCGTGGGCGTGACCGCCTGCAGGAAGCCCTCGGTCCACGTCAGGCCGCCGTCGAAGGTCGTGCTGTAGGGCGTGACCACCTCGCCGCGCAGCAGGCCGCCGGTCATGCGCTGCGCCGGCTGGCCCTTCGCCACCACGATGTAGTGCGCCGGGTCCTGCGGGTCCATGGCGATGCTGATCTCGCTGCCCGGGCCATTCGTGCTCGTCGCGCGCATGTCGCACACGTCGAGGGCGCGCAGCGGGTCGCCGGCGATGGGGCCGGGGCAGACCACCTTGCTGAAGGGCGCGGTGGCGAACTGCGAGGCCACCACCGGCGGGACGGGCAGGGGCGTGGGCGTGCTCGGCAGGGCGGCCATGGCGAAGGGCACGACGAGCAACGGCAGGAGCACGAGGAGCGGCAGCGCGCGCATGGGGCGGCATGCCGAGGCGCTGCTTAAGGGGCTTCTCGCGACAACGGCTTCGCGACCACGGGCCCGGGCCCGGTGACCCCGCCCGGTGACACGGCCAACGCCTTGCCGCGCCGCGCCCAGGTCGCGCAGATGCGCCGCGCGTCCGCAGCCCTGCTCCTCCTGCTCCTCGCAGGCTTGGGACCGGTCCACGTGGACGCCGTGCAGCTGCCCTTCGTCGCGCTCGGCGCGCACGGGCACAACCCCATCGTCATCGAGGGCGACGGCGCGTGGTGCGAGGGCGTGAACGCGCAAGGCCTCAGCCGGCAAGGCGTGGACTGCGCGGGCACCGACGGCACGCAGGCGCGGCCCTACCTCATCCAAGGCTGGCGCATCAACATGGCCGTGCACCCGCCCGGCAGCGCCGCCATCCGCATCGTCAACACGACGAAATGGTGGACCATCCAGGACGTGACGCTCACCGACACGAACCAGGAGCGCAGCCGCGACGGCATCGTCCTCGTCGGGGCGAGCATCGGGCGGGGAAGCATCGTGCACAGCACGCTCAGCGGCTTGCGCGACGGCGTGCGCGCGGGGGAGCTGATGTACACGCATCCGTGCGCGAGCCTGCCGGGCGACACGTTCGGCCTGTGCTTCACGCGCATCCCGAGCGCGCCGCGCATCAGCGACACGAAGTTCAGCAACGTGGCGCGCGGCATCGAGCAGGGCGGCCAGCTCGGCTTCCCGTGGAACCCGCCGACCACGAGCATCCAGGCCAACGACTTCGATGGCGTGCAAGGCCTGGCCTACGAGGAGGTCGAGCCCACCTTCTGGCGGCCCGGCCTGAGCCAGAACTGGTGGGGCTCGCCGCTCGGCCCGGGGCACGAGACGGTCCTGGGCTTGGACGTGGGCGGGGCCCCGGTGAAGGCCCGCTGCGCCGATGGCGCGGACCCGCTGCGCCCGCCGCAGTGCATCACGCCCTGGCTCCCCGGGCCGAACCCGGCCGCGGGGCCGGTGAGCATGGACCTCGACGGCTGACCGCGCCACGGCAAAGCTTTTCCCGCGCCGTTGGGGTCGGGGCGCGTGCGCGCCGCCCTCGCCTTGCTGCTCCTGCTGCCCCTGCTCGCGGGCTGCGTCGCGTCCGATGCGGCGCGGCAGGCGCTGCGCGTGGACGGCAGCTACGACGTGCGCCGCCTGACGAGCACGCCGGAGGAGGAGCTGCAGCCGGCGATGAGCGCGGACGGCAGCACGGTCGCCTTCGTGCGCCTGACCGCGGCGGGCAGCGACGTGCTCGCGCTCGACGTGGCCAGCGGGCGCGTGACGCGCCTCAGCCCGGCCGGGGACCGGGCCATCACGCCCACCCTCAGCGCCGACGGCAGCGAGGTCGCCTGGGTCACGCAAGCGGATGGCACGAGCGCCATCGCGGTCGCGCGCAGCGACGGCAGCGGCTTCCACGTGCTCACGAAGGACCGCGAGCGCAACGCCGACCCGGCGATGAGCCCCGACGGGACGCAGGTCGCCTTCGTCACGACGCGCTGGGGCAACCCGGAGCTCGTGCTGGCGCAGAGCGACGGGAGCGGGGAGCGCCGGCTCACGCAGAACGCCGTGCCCGAGTTCCAGCCGAGCTTCAGCGGCGACGGAGCGCGGCTCGCGTACCTCAGCTTCTCCGTCGCAGGCACGGTCTTCGTCACGGACGCCCAAGGCAGCGCGCCGCGCCGCGTCACGGAGGAAGGGCCGAACATCGCCGAGCCCGGCCTGGACCGCTCGGGCATGAGCGTGGCCTGGGTGCAGGGCATCGAGGGCTTCCGCGACGTGTACGTGGAGCGGCCGGACGGCGGGGC
>JAIVGT010000352.1 GCA_020201485.1 Halobacteriales archaeon | reverse complement strand
GTCCAGGTCGCGGTGCCGTTGAGGTGCACGAGCTTCCCCTTCACCGCGACCTCCTTGAGGTCGTCCTGCCCGGCCACCGGGGTCACGCACTGCCCGACCACGACCTCGAACGCGCAAACGCCCGCGCCGGTCGTGCCGTGGTAGGCGAGCGGCGTGGCGACCGCGACCGGCGCGCTCGCGTTGGCCGAGGTCGCGTTCGCGGGCGGGGCGGTCCCGGTCGGCGGTGTGCCGGCGATCGCTCCGTCCGAGGCCGGCTTCACGGGCGCAGCCTCGTCCGCGGCCGGCTTGGCCGTGCACCCGGCGAGAAGCACGAGGGCGAGCAGGGCGGGCAGGGCGCGGGGCATCTTGCCCAGCGGAACGACGGCTTGACGCTTGACCGTTCGCTGTGGAATCTGCACCCGTCAGGAGCCGCGCTTGAACTCCGCCATGCGCTGCTTCAGCTTCACGATGGCCTCGACCGGGCTCGGGTCGCGCCCGAGCAGGCAGCTCAGGTACACGCTCGCCCAGTCCCCGACGTGGAGGGCGTGGAACACGCGCTGCAGCACGCTGTCGCCCTGCGCCGCGAGCACCCAGGGCGCGACGCCCGCTTCCTTCAGCAGCGCGATGGTGGCCTGCTCGCGCGCCGCGAGGTCGCCCGGGCCCGCTCCGGTCATCACCACGGGCAGCGTCTCCTTCAGGCGCGCGTCGCCGAACCAGGCGCTCAGCTCGTTGTGGTGGACCTCCGGGACGGGCCCCCAGTGCGCGAGCAGCTTCGGGTTCTCGTTGAGCTGCGTGGCGAAGCGGCGCGCCGCGATCTCCAGCGGGCCCGCAGCGTACACGAGGGGGAGCTTCCCCTGCAGGGCGCGCGCGAGCTGCTTGGCCGGGTTGCCCTGCTCCTGGCGCGCCGGCTCGACCTGCGCGCGGAGCTTGTCGAGGTGGGCCGCGACGTGCTCCGCCTCCTGCCCGAGCGCCGCCAGGCCGAGGCGCTCCAGCCCGGCCAGCGCCGTGAACGCGAGGTGCCCGACCGCGGCCCGCGGCTGGTAGCCAGCGGGAACCTTCAGCACGTCGCCCTGGCTCGCCGCGAGCTTCGCCAGCTCCCCGCCGCTCGTGACCGCGAGCAGGGTCGCGCCGCGCTTCAGGCCCTGCTGCGCGCAGGCGAGCGTCTCCTCCGTGTTGCCGCTGTAGCTCATGGCGACGAGCAGCGTGCCCTTGCCCACCCAGTGGGGCAGCGCGTAGCCGCGCGTCACCGCGCACGGCACGTTGCCCTTCTCGCCGAGCCAGAGCGCGGCCATGTCCGCGCCCATCGCGCTGCCGCCCATCGCGGCGAACGCGACGGCGCTCCACGGGCCCCGCAGCTTCGGCGCGTGGGCCTGGCCGGCGCGCGCCGCGTCGCGGACCTGCTCCGGGAACTTCGCCAGCGTGCCGAGCATGTCCTGCTGGTCGATGCGCCGCAGGCCCGCGATGTCGTCGAGCATCGCGTGCGGACGAAGGCCCGGCCTCAAGGATGTTGCGGCAAAGGTGAAAAGGAGCCCCATCTCAGATGGGCAGGTCGGGCAGCGTCACGGTGCAGGCCGGGGTCTGGACGGTGACTCCGGGCGGGTCGGTCGAGAAGCCGGCTCCGGCGGTCCCTTCGCAGCCCACGCCCACGCCTGCGGCCACGGCCTGCGCCGGGGCGGCGGCGAGCGCGGTGCTGGCGATCACGAGCCCGAGCACAAGGAGCGTCATGCGCATCGGTCCACCTCGCGCCGCGACCGGGCTCCCCCGCCATGAACATGCTCAGCAGAGGCTCGCCGCGCTCATCCCGGCAGGCCGGTCACCGTGCACGCGGGGGGCGTCACGTCCACAACGGGCGGGACGCCGAGCGCGACGGCCGCGCGCGGGCCGGTGCAGGACACGCCGACGGGGCCGACGGCCACGGGCAGCGCAGCCGCGGTCTCCGCGAGACCGACCATCGCCACCCCGAGCACGAGCACGACCAGGACGAGACGCTGGGCCATGCCCCCGGAGCGGAGCGTTGCGCGATGGGCACCATCGGCACAAGTTCGCGGTGCCCCTCCTCGAAGCCCTCACGGACAGCGTGGACGTGTCGGGCGCCGACCGCGCGACCGACCAAGTGACGGCCCTCCTGTTGGCGCTCGTCGCCGTGAAGCTTCGCCATCAAGCTTCTCTTCGCTCCCTGGGCACACGGGCGGGCCGAAGTCCGAGGATGCAACCGCACGGCTTTATCTGCGCCGGCACATGGGCGGCCGTGCCGCGGGTGACGCTCGGGCTCTACAACTCGTACGACCCGGTGCGCTTCCACGAGGCGCATCGCCGGGGATTGGCGCGCGCCGCGCCCCTCGCGCTCGGCTTCGGCGCGAACCTCTGCACGTTCGGCTTCCCGTTCGACGAGGGCCGGAAGCGGGAGAGACCGGGAGGCGTGGACCTGCGCACGCCCCTCGACATCGCGCGCTTCGTCGCGGACAGCACGAGCATCGGCGAAGGAGGGGCGTACTTCGTGCAGCTCGCCGAGCTCGGGCGCTTCCAGAGCTTCCCCTTCCCGGACAAGGGCTTCCCGCCGCAGCTCGGCGAGACGGTGCTCACGACGCGCAAGCCGGAGCCCGGCAAGCAGCTCAGCGTCGCGGACGCGCGCAAGCTCGCCCAGGAGCGCAGCATGCTCCTCGTGTTCGGGCTCGGACCGCACGGCGTGCCCAAGGACGTGCCCAAGCTGTGCGCGAAGCACCTCGACGTGACCGGAGGCAAGTTCAGCCTGGAGACGTGCACGGCGATGGGCGCTGTCGCGGCGGGGGTGCTGCATGCCTGAGTATCGCAACCCGAAGCCGACGGTGGATGCCATCCTGCTCACGCCGCAGGGTGTCGTGCTCGTGAAGCGCGCGCGCGCCCCGTACGCCGGCACGTGGGCGTTGCCGGGAGGCTTCGTGGATTACGGGGAGGAGCCGGAGCGCGCCTGCCTGCGCGAGGTGGAGGAGGAGACCGGCCTGCGCGGCGAGCTCGTGGGGCTGGTCGGCGTGTACGGCGACCCGCGGCGCGACCCGCGCGGGCACACCATCGGCACGGTGTACGTCGTGCGCGCGACGGGCGAGCCGCGCGGCGGCGACGACGC
>JAIVGT010000010.1 GCA_020201485.1 Halobacteriales archaeon | reverse complement strand
GCGCTGGCGAAGGCGCAGGCGGAGGTGCAGGCGCGCGCGGTGCAGGAACGCGCCGCGGAGACGCGCAGCCTGGCCGAGCAGCTCAAGGGCGTGGCCGGGGAGGACGCGTTCGCGGCGCACGCCGCGCTGAAGCGCCTGATGGAGGCGGCGAAGCAGGTGCAGAGCACGTACGCGCCCGTGGACGCGAAGCCCTTCCCGCTGCCGGAGCGCATCGCGCATTTCCGCGGCAAGCTCCGCCCCTACCAGGTGGAGGGCGTGCGCTTCCTGCTCTCGCGCGGCCTGAACGCCATCCTCGCGGACGAGATGGGGCTGGGCAAGACGATCGAGACCATCGCCGCGGTCCAGGCCGCGGACAAGAAGGCCCTCGTCGTGGGGCCGGCGAACGTGCTGTACAACTGGAAGGAGGAGGTCGAGCGCTTCACGGACGAGAGCGCATGCCTCTACCACCAAGGCCGTTTCCACGGCCCGCGCGACGCGCGCTTCCTCATCACCACCTACGACGCCCTGCAGCGGCTGGGCGCGGACGCGGAGGAGGTCCTGCAGCGGCCCGTGCTCATCCTCGACGAGGCGCACTACGTGCGCAACCCGGACACGCTGCGCAGCCAGCTCGTGCGCGCCCTGCCCCAGCAGCAGCGCATCCTGCTCACCGGCACGCCCCTCGTCAACACCATCGAGGACTACTACGAATTGCTCCGGCAGGTGGACCCGGCGCGCTGGGGCACGCGCACGAACTTCCGTGAGACGTGGCTCGTGGACCCGGGCCTGTTCAACAAGTACGCCCAGGTGCGCGGCGCGACGGCGAGCCTGCTGCAGCTCGCCGCGCGCGGCGTCATGCTGCGCCGCCGGAAGGACGACGTGCTCCCCGACCTGCCGCCGCGCACGGTCGGCATCCTCCACCACGAGCTGGAGCCGGCGGAGCTCGTGCAGTACCGTCAGCTCGAGGCGCGCGCGGACGAGGCCATCCGGCGCGAGCCGCACAACGAGCTCGCCATCTTCGCCGCCCTGCACAGCCTGCGCCAGCACCTCGCGCTCTGCCGCGTGCAGCCCACGCTGGAGCGCATCCGCGAGCTGCGCGAGGCGGGGGAGAGCGTGGTCGTGTACGCGCACTACCTGGAGCCGCTGCGCCAGCTCAAGGCCCAGCTCGGCTCCGACGCCGCGGTCATCGAGGGCAGCACGCCGCCGAAGGAGCGCATGGACATCGCGAAGCGGCTGGGCGCGAAGGAGCACGTCCTCCTGGCGCAGATGGAGGCGGGCGGCGTGGGCCTGAACTTCACCGGGGCGCGGCACGTGCTGTTCGTGCACTTCGGCTGGACGCCGAGCGTGCACCAGCAGGCCATGGACCGCGTGCACCGCATCGGGCAGAGCAAGCCCGTGTTCGTGGACTTCTTCGTCACGCCCCAGACCATCGACGAGCGCATGGTGCGCATCCTGCTCCGCAAGGAAGCGGACCAGAACCTGGTGCTCGCGGACGAGAGCGATGTGCTGAACCGCGCCGCCATCGCCAAGCTGCTGGCGGAGGACGCGCACCGGCGCGTCGTGCAGGAGAAGGAAGCGATGGCGAAGGGTCAGCCGCTGTAGAGCAGCGCGCCGCCCTCGCGGTCGTACACCTTCGTGTGCCCCGATTGCACGTGGTACACGACGAAGTTGCCGACGCTGAGCGCCACCCATTGCTCCAGGGGCAGCGGCTTCTTCACGTCGAGGCCGAACTGCGTGTGCGCCACGATGTAGTAGCCGGAGCTGTCGTTGCCCTTCTGCGTGATGGTCGCGCCCACGCCGTAATCCGTCGCGTACAGCCCGGCGGCCAGGAGCACGAGCAGCAGGGCAACCGCGGCCAGGCCCAGCAGGATGCGGCCCATGGAGGCGGGCATGTCGGCCGCGCCCTTGGGGCTTCCGGCTCCGTTCGGTCCGCCCCTCACAGGAACGCAGATAGCCTCGCGGCCGGTTCGGGCGACGTGCACCTCCTCGCGCTCGGCCTCGTGGCGCTCCTCTGCGCCGGATGCACCGTTCCCGCCGGGCCGTTGACGGCCCCCGCGTCCGATGCATGGCCCCGCTTCGCCGCGAGCCTGCCCGTCAGCAGGGACCTGCCCGGCGCGGAGCCGGTGGTCGCGGTCGCGAACGACGGCACCGTCTACGTCGAAGGCATCGGCACGACCCTCCTCGACGGCCAGCGCACGAACGTCAACAAGGCGTGGCGCAGCGACGACGGCGGTGCGCACTGGCTCGACATCACGCCGCCCCTCCTCGGCCAGGAGCGCAGCAACGACGGCTTCCTCGCCCTGCAAGGCTCGACGGTGTTCGTGAGCAACGTGTTCTCCCTCACGCTCGACCTGTACCGGAGCGAGGACAAGGGCCAGGACTGGACGCCCGTGCCCGTCCCGCACATCCCGCTCCTCATGCACCGCCACTGGCTCGTGCCCGTCGGCAGCGCGCTGCACCTCGTCGTCGAAGCTTTGCCGCCAGCGTTCTTGCCCTTCCTCGCCGGCCAGCCTCCGCCCGTCCCGGCGACCGGCACGCCGAACGAGGGCCTGTGGTATCTGCGCAGCAACGACGGCGGCCTGACGTGGGAGGCGCCGGTGCAGATCGACCCGAACGTGAACTTCGCCGGGCAGGGCAACCTCGTCGCGAGCGCAGACGGGCAGAAGCTGTACGTGCTGCGCTACGCCGACGCCGACGGCGCGCTCACGCCGAGCTACCAGCAGGGGCAATGGTACGTGCTGGCGAGCGAGGACGGCGGCTCCACCTGGCAGCGGCGGGATGCGTTCCCGCTCACCACCGAGCTGGCGAGCGCGGTCGAGCCCCTCGCCCTCCTCCGCGACGGCACGCTCGCCATGGCCTGGTCGCAGCTCGTCGCGAACCACAGCCTGCTGCACCTCGCGACAAGCGCCGACGGCGGCCGGCATTGGAGCAAGCCCATGCTCCTCGGGCAGGGCGCGGTCACGCAAGCCCAGCCCTGGCTCGCGGCGCACGCCGACCGCGTCGGCCTCGTCTGGTACCAGGCGGACGTGCCCGGCCCGGCCGCGAAGGTGAACGCGAGCTGGAGCGGCTGGTACGCGGACATCACCGGCCTGGGCGGCGCCTTGCCCCAGCTCCACGCGACGCGCGTCGCGCCCGACGTGCACCACGGCAACATCTGCGCGCGGGGACCGGCCTGCGGGCCGGGCGAGGACCGCCGGCTGCTCGACTATCCCTGGCTCGCCTTCGGCCTCGACGGGACGGCGCACGCCGTGTGGGCGAGCACGGAATGGGAGAAGCCCAGCGCGTTCACGGTCTTCGCCCGTGAAGCGCGCTGAGGAGCGCGGAGCGCTCAGGGATACGTGGTCGTGGCCTGGTCCACGGTCGCCGTCGAGGTCGTGTTGCCGGTGGCGTTGCCGCCGGTCACGTTCCCGCCGGTCACGGTCGTGTCCGTGCTCGACGTCATGTTCGTCGAGGTGCTCGTGGTGCCGCCGTTCGTCTGCGTCGCGCTCGCGTCGTGGGCGGCGACGTTCACGTTCGCCGCGCCCTGGAGCGCCTGCGTCACGACGACGACGTTGTTGTTGCCCTGCACGTTCACGATGAGGCTCTGCTGCGTCGTGTTCTGCACGTCGATCTCCTTCTGCTGCAGGGCCTGGCCCGTGTCCTTGTCCTTGACGATGATGAGCACCTTGCTCGGCTGGGCCGAGGTCTGGCGCGCGGTCACGTCCACGCGGATGACCTTCACCGTGGTCTGCTTCTCCACGACGATCTCCTTCTGCGGCGCGGTCTGCTGGTCGATGTCGCTCGACACGCCCGCCCCCTCGAGGGCGATGCGCAGCGGCTCGGTCTGCTTCACGTTGAAGTTGCCGCCGCCCGTGCAGCCCGCCAAGGCGACCGCCAGCACGGCCGCGCCGATGATGAGCAATCCTGGCTTCATGGCAGGAGCGCGGCGCCGCTCCGAGTCGTGTGTTTTGGCCCATGGCTCGAAGTGTCCGGCTCGCGTGCGCGTCCCGGTGCGCGCGGCCCGGCTGCGCGGACGCGCCGTTGCCCGCCGTCGCGGCCGGGCTCCGATGCCGGCACGGTGTGAGCAACAGGTTCATGCGCGCCGGCAGGCTGGCCGGCTGCATGCTGCGCGGTGCTCTCGCCGTGGGCCTGACGATGCTGATGCTCGTGCCGGCGCTGCCGCTCGGTGCGACGGTCCCTGCGCCCCCGGCGCTCTCCAAGCACATCATGCCGACGCCGGCCTACGCCGCGGCGCACCCGGAGCTGTTCGGCGCGCCCGGGGTGCAAGTCGTGGACCTGACGTACCACAACGGTCCCATCCAGCCTTCGCCCCGCGTATACCTCGTGTTCTGGGCGTGGCTCGGCCAGGACCCGAGCGGCGAGGCCCCCTACCTGCAGCGCTTCTTCAGCGGCATCGGCGGGAGCGGCTGGAACAACGTGCACACGCAGTACACCGGCACCGGGCAGGGCCACATCACGAACCCGCCGGGCGAGCTGGCCGGCGTCTGGTTCGACGACTCGCTGTCCGTCCCGCCCGTCCCTGACTTGTTCATCGCCAACGAGGCGGTCGCCGCCGCGGCGCACTTCGGCGACTACGGCGTGGACGCCAACTACATGATCTTCACCGGACACCTCAACAACGACCTGGAGTTCGGCCGGTTCTACTGCGGCTGGCACAGCTCGACGAACGCCAACGGCCACACCATCGCCTACTCGGACATCGGCTACGTGACCGACGTCGGCGGGAGCTGCGGCCAGAACTTCGTCAACGGCGGCGCGGCCGGGACGCTGGACGGGGCGAGCATCGTCGGCGGCCACGAGTTCACGGAGATGGCCACCGACCCGCACATCAACGCCTGGTACGACAGCAACGGCGCGGAGAACGCCGACAAGTGCGCGTGGCGCGCCAACGGCAACGGCCACGTCCAGAACATCGTCCTCTCCACCGGCACGTTCGCCGTGCAGGGCGCTTGGAGCAACGACGTCCACGACTGCGCCATCAGCGCCTGAGCCGGCATGCCGGCGCTGGTCTGCGACGTGGACGGCGTGCTCATCCGCTCCATGGAGCGGAACTACGAGGCCTACCGCGAGGTCTTCGCCGGGCGCGGCGTGGCCCTGGACCCGATGGACGTGTACGCCAACGAGGGGCGAGGGGCGCGCCAGCTCATCGCGCGTGTCGCCGAGGAGCGGCGGTTGGGCTGGAGCGAGGCCGAGGTCGAGCAGGTCACGCGGGAGCATCGGGCGCGCTTCGACGCACTGGGCGCGCTCCCCCTCTACCCGGGCGTGCCGGAGCTGCTCGCCGCGGCGAAGGCGCGCGGCTGGAAGGTGGCCGCGGTGTCGGGCAACTACCGCGACGTGCTGGAGCGGCACCTGGCCCCGGTGCGGGCGCGCCTCGACGTCCTCGTCACCTCCGAGGACGTGGCGCACACGAAGCCGCATCCGGAGCCGTTCCTGGCGGCGTTGGCGAAGCTGCACATCCGTGCGGCCGATGCCGTCGTCGTCGAGAACGCCGTGCTCGGCATCCAGAGCGCGAAGGCGGCCGGCATCCGCGTGGTCGCCGTGGCCAGCACGATGCCGCCCGAGGCGCTGCGCGAGGCGGACGCCGTCGTGCCCGGCATCCCCCAGGTGTGGCCCGCCGTCCAGGGGCTCCTGGGCGCGGCGGGACGCGGCGGGGCCCCGCCGGGCGAACAGGTTTAGCCCGAGCCGCGCATGCGCGCCCATGGCCGAGCGCTACCACCGCGACTTCGCCTCGTTCTGGTACTACTATGTGAGCCAGCACATGCGCCGCGGCACCCGCGCCATGCACTACGCCGGCACGTGGCTGGCGCTGCTCGCAATCGCGGCCGCGGTGGGCACGGGCACGTGGTGGCTCGCCCCGCTCGGCGTCGCCACGACCTACCTCTTCGCCTGGGTCAGCCACTGGGCCATCGAGAAGAACCGGCCCGCGTCCTTCGTCTATCCCGGGTACAGCTTCCTCGGCGACCTCGTGCTCTTCGGGCGCATCACGACCGGGCACATCGGGAAGGACGTGGAGGTCGTGGCGGAGCGGCTGGCGGGCGGCTGGGCCGTGGACCGATCCGGCTTCTACCCGCCGGAGCACGCACGGGCGCACGGCATCTCCACGGACCGCAACCTGGTGAGCCACGCCGCCGCGCGTTGAGCGATGCTCCCGCCGGGATTTGAACCCGAGTCACAGGCTTGAAAGGCCTGCATGATTGGCCGGACTACACTACGGGAGCCCACGGGCTGCGATGCCCGCGCCGCGCTTCAAGCCTGCGGTGCTCACCGGCCCACTTGCTCCTCCGCCGCCTTGCGCCGCTCCTCGAGGATGCGCTGCAGGTGCTCCTGGACCAGCTCGGCGTCGAAGTTGTCCGCGATGAACTCCGCCGCGAGCAGGTTCGCCGCCTCCGGGCTGGCCCGCTCCAGCTCCGGGTATTGCAGGCCGAGCCGCGTGAACGCCTCCGGCAGCTCGTCCGGCGTCGTGGGCGAGCCGGTGATGACCGTGACCTGCCCCGTCCCAGCGTGGACCTTCAGCGCGCGCGAGATGATGGGCAGCAGGTTGAGGTCCATGCCCGGCGCCTCGCTCGGCACGTGGTCCTTGTCCCAGACGTACAGGACCGGGATGGCGACCTGCAGGAACGGCGGGGGCATCGCCCCGGCAAGGGCCTCCGACATTTGAGGCTTGCGCGGTCCTCGCACCGGCCCTTGTGCCCATCGCCTCATCTTGTCGCTGGGCAAGCGCCGCTGGATGGCCCGCCTGCGCCCCGAGCTCGCCCTCCTCGGTGCGGCCGTGCTGCTCGCTGTGGCGCTGCGCCTGCTCGACCCGCTGCGCTCGCCCGTCCTCGCCGCCGAGGACCCCATCCTCCACCTCGCGCGAGCCGAAAGGCTGGCGCGGACCGGGGCCTGGCCCCCGGAGTATCCGCCAGGCTTCCCAGCCATGCTCGTCGCCATGGAGTCGCTCGGCCTGCGCCTGTACGACGTGGCGCGCTTCGCGCCGGCGTTCTGGGGCGGCGTGTCCGTGCTCGCGCTCGCCGGCCTGGCGCGGAAGCTCGCCGGTCCGTGGGCCGGCGTGGGCGGGGCGTGGCTCATGGCCACCATCCCCGAGGTCGTGCGCCGCTCCGACTTCCTCGCGCCGGAGGCGTTCGACCTCGCGCTGCTCCCGCTCCTGGCCTGGCTCCTGCTCGAAGCGCTCGACGCGCGGCGCGCGGCCCTGGCCCTGCTCGTCATCGGCGCGGCGTGGCTCGTCGTCGCCCATCCGTGGGGCTTCGCCTACCTGGCGCTCGGCCTCGCGCCGTTCCTGGTGTGGCGCACGCGCGCCGCGCTGCACGGCCCGGGCACGGCGCGCCGCGCCCGGCTCGCCCTGGCCGCGGTCGGCGCGCTCTTCCTCCCCCTGCTGGTGACGGTGCGCGTGCCGGAGATGGGCAACGTGGTGCTGGGCCAAGCCGTGCTCGGCCGCATGGGGGCGGTCGCGGGCCAGCTCGGCGCGTACGCCCTGCCCTGGCAGGTGGACCCGCTGGCCATGCTCGGCCTGCCCGCCATCGTGCTCGGCGGCATCGGCGCGGCCTACGGTCCGAAGGCGCTGCGCGTCCTCGGCGGAGGCTGGGTCCTGGCGCTCCTGCCCATGGTCCTGCTCGACCTGACGGGCGTGCGCTACGTGCCCATGCGCAGCGCCGCCTACCTCGCGCCCGGCCTCGCCCTCCTCGGGGCCGCGGGCATCGCGCGGCTCGTCGGGGTCGCCCGCACGCATCCCTGGCCCCGCGCGCCCGCGCGCCGCGCCGCGCTCGTCGCCGGCGCGCTGGCCGGCCTGCTCCTGCTCGCCGGCACCGGGGCCAGCGCGCACAGCTGGTACCGCATCTATCCCGAGGATGACCAAGCCGCGTTCCAGCACGCCGCGGACGTCGCCCGCGACCACCACATGAAGGTCGTGGCCGGCAGCTGGCAAGCCTCGGCGCAGCTCGCCGCGTGGGGCGCGGACGCGCGCGGCGAGCCGCGCTTCTTCCAGAACGCGTCCACGCGTGCCTGGTACGCGTCGCACGAGGCGCACGGCGCGCCCTTCCTCGTCGTCCTGGACAAGGTCGCGCGGCTGCGCGCCAACACGAGCGCGCCCGAGTACGCGAACTTCAGCCTCGCCTTCACGCACGGCATGGCCCGGATCGCCCTGGGCAAGTACGCGGCGGTGTACGTGTCGCAGGCCGTGCTGCCGCGCGAGCTCTGGGCCCCGGGCGGCGTGCTCGGCATCGCCCGTCAGCCGCCGGTCACGACGCGGGTCACGAGCAGCTCGTCGCCGTCGCGCACCGCCTCGTCGTCCGGGAGCACGACCTTGCCCCGCGCCACGAGGACCGTCTCCGGGTGGATGCCCGCGGCGCGCAGCGCGTCGCGCACGAGCGCGCCAGCGCGCACCTCGACCTGCTGCTCGCCGCGGTCCGGGCCGAGCTTGCGGAGCAGGACGCGCATCGGTCCCGGGAGCTTGCACAAGGGCTTTAACGCATCCCCCCGTTGCCGCAGCCGCTGCCCGGGTAACCAAGCGGCCTACGGTGCCTGACTCGAGATCAGGTGGGCGAAAGTCCACAGGAGTTCAAATCTCCTCCCGGGCGTCATCGGCGCGCGAGCGTCCTCCACCTGAGGCTGCGACGCGTCTCCCGGCCGCACCAGGCGATGCGCTCCGCCCGCCGTGCTTTCGGGGACCGCGCGATGGTCCGCCGCGGCCCGACTTGTGCGCAGGGGAGGTGCCGAGCCTCACACCCGGAGCACGGTCGCGCCGAAGCTCGCCGGCAGCCCGGCGTGCACGAGGGCGACGTGCTGGCCCCGCAGCGAGGCGTCGCGCCGCAGCTCGTCGAGGACGAATCCGTGCTCCGCGCCGCCGAGCATGCCGTGGGCGTTGTGGCTCCGCACCGGCACGCCGAGCGCGGCGCGCAGGTCGTCGGCCACATCGGGATAGAGGAAGCCGCCCAGCACGCGCGCGAAGGCGTCCGCGCGCAAGCCGGCGCGCTCCGCTGCCGTGCGCACCAGGGCGGGCAGCTGCCGCGCCGCGCGCTGCCGGTAGTCGGCGCGCCACGCGGCCGCGTCGCGCACCGTGAGGAACTTCGCCATGGCCCATTGCTGCTCGTAGAAGCTGTCCGGGTTCGGGCCTTCGTCCACGACCATGGAGCGCATGCCGAGGAGCGGGCTGCCCCGCCCGTCGGTGTGGAAGGCGTGGCCGAGCACGGCCGGTCCGGGGGCGTCGCGGCGGAGCACGAGCGCGGCGGCGCCGTCGCCGATGGGCCACAGGGGTTGGTCCTGCGCTGCGCGCGGGTCCACGAGGTCGGCCTGCCGCTGGTGCGCGACGACGAGCACGTTGCGCAGCCCGGGGTCGGCGTGGAACTTGGCGCGCGCCAGGCGGAGCCCGGCGAGGAGGCTGCCGGCGGTCCAATCCGTCACGTCCATGGCCGGGCACCGCGCGCCCAGCTCCTTCTCCACGCCCAGGCTCAGGGCCCAGGTGAAGTACTCGATGCGGAACCGCCCGACCACGAGGACAAGGTCGAGGTCGCGCGCCTCCACGCCGGCGTCGGCGAGCGCCGCGCGTCCGGCAGCCGCGCTCAGCTCCCACGGCGACACGTCGCCGCCGGTGGGCTCGTGGCGCGCCTCGAAGCCCACGTCGGCGAGGAGCTCCGCCCCGCCCAGCTGCGCCGCGGCCACGCGCCGGTCGGCGAGGACGGTGCCGATGCCGGCGATGCCGAAGCTCATGGCAGCCGGCCCTCCGTCCGCCGGCCCTTGAACGCGACGCACGTCGCCGCCCAGTGGAAGCCCATGCCGGCGCTCGTGAGCACGACCACGCCACCGTCGGGGAAGCGGCGAGTGGCGCGGATGCGCTCGATGTACAGCAATTGGTCGAGGAAGGCGACGTGGCCCTCGGGCAGGTACATCTGGCTCGACGGCTCGAGCTTGAAGTTGTCGAGGATGGCCTTCCACAGACTGGGCTTCATCGTGTTCGCGCCGACGAGGTCCACCTCGTCGTCGCGGAAGCCGCTGCGCCGGAGCGCCTCGCGGATGACGGCGACGTAGGCCGGGTACGTGACCGGGTCGAGCCGGTTCTTGAAGCCGTCCTTGTCCACGACGATGTCCACGCGGCGCGGCAGCAGGCTGCGGTAGCGCCGCTTCGGCCCGGCCGGCTCCTCCCACTGCGGCGGCGTGAACGCCAGGTCCTCGATGAACGAAGGGTCCACCTCGTGCGCGCCGCCGAGCACGGCCGTGTCCAGCTCGTCGCCGTCGTCGCGGCTGAGGAGCATGGCCCCGACGCCGTCGCTCACGTTCGTCAGGAAGCCGGTGCGCGGGTTCGTCACGTCCACGCTGTCCATCGTGAGCATGATGCCCACGACCATGACGTGGCGCAGCTCCGGCTCCGCCGCCATGAGGTCGCGCACCACCTGCAGCGCCAGGCACGTGCTGGCGCACGTGTCGCTGATCTCCAGCACCTCCGCGCGCTCCGCGCCCAGCCGGTCCTTCAGGACGTGCCCGTAGCCGGCCAGCTCCGCCTCGGCGTGCAACGGGTGGCAGATCATGAGGACCATGTCCAGCTTGCGCGGGTCCAGCCCGCCCAGCGCGCGCCGCACCACCTTCAGGGCCATGGCGTCCGGGCCGGGGTCGGGGCCCCAGCGGCAGATCTCCTTGATGCCCATCTTCTCCTCGAGGATGCGTTGCGGGATGCCGGTCAGGCGCGCCAGGTCCTCGCTGGTCAGGCGGAGGTCACCCGTCTCGGCCGCCACGCCGGCGATGCCGAGCCGGGGGCCGGGCGTGCTCATGCCGCCGCCTCCAGCCGCTCGGCCATGCCCCGGCCCGGCAGCTCCGCGGGCAGCGCCCCGTGCTCCAGGAAGTGGCGCAGGATGGGCCCGGCGACCTCGGGGTACTCGTAGAAGCCGAGGTGCCCCGTGCCGCGCAGGACCACCGTCGGGCCCCGGCCCGTGCTCGGGTGGGCGCGCAGGTCGTGGAGGGGCGTGACGGCGTCCGTCTCGCCCGCCAGGAACAGCCGCCGGTCGGCGGGCAGGGCCTCGTACACGCGCAGCCGGCGCCAGTCGTGGCCGAACAGGCCGTAGAACTGCTGCATGCCGATCCAGAGGTCGGTCGGGTTCAGCTCGAGCATGCGCTTCAGCGTGGCGCGGAACTGCTCCGGGCGCTCGTCGCGGAAGCGGCGGGAGATCATCTTGCGCGGCAGCACGCCGACGAGCATCTGCTGCATCGGGCCGAGGCGCTGCGCCGTGCCCTGCGTGACCTCGGCGACGATGGCCGGCTCCGCACCTTGCGCGTAGTCGTCCACCTCCATGAAGACGCGGCGCACGACGGGCATGCCGACGAGGGCGACGCGGTCGAAGCGCTCGGGCTGGGCGTGCAGCAGCTCGGCGAGGACGAACGTGCCCAGCGACACGGCCGCGACGTGGCAGCGCGCGATGCCGACGTGGTCGAGCAGGCGG
>JAIVGT010000009.1 GCA_020201485.1 Halobacteriales archaeon | reverse complement strand
CGCGTGGATGGCGAAGCTGCTGATGCCCGCGGTGCAGGTGTAGGCGACCTCGACGCCGGTGCGCTGCTCGCCCGGGGCGCGCGTCGCGCTGCGGAAGGCGCGGTCGAGGATGGGGTCCTGGCTGCTCATCACCAGGTCCGGGCCCAGGCCTTGCCGCAGGTCGTGCACCGCCTGCTTGAACTCCGCGCCGTTGCACAGCAGCTCCGCGTGCAGCGCGCCCCGCCCGACGGGCAGCATGCGGTTCACGCTCGCGTACTTCACGCCCAGGCTGCGCACGAGGGCGAGGAACTGCGGCATCTCGTGGCAGTTGAGCTTGTTGAGCGTCAGGTTCGTCGCCGCGATGCCGCCCTCGGCGCGCAGCAGGCGCAGCGCCGCGACCGCGCCGTCGAACGCGCCCGCCTGGCCGCGCAGGGCATCGTGGCTCGCCGCGCTCGCCCCGTCCAGGCTCACGCTCACCACCACCTTCAGGTCGCGCAGCCGGCGCGCGAGGTCGGGCGTGAGCAGCAGGCCGTTCGTGACGAGGAACATGAGCAGGCCGCGTTCCCGGCCGTGCGCGAGCACGTCCAGCAGGTCCGCCCGGAGCAGGGGCTCGCCGCCCGAGCCGATGGTCACGGTGAGCGTCTTCATGCCGGCCAGCTGGTCGAGCAGGCCGTGGATCTCCTTCGTGCTCAATTCGTCGGCCGCGGCCGGACCGGCGTCGGCGTAGCAGTGCTTGCAGCGCAGGTTGCAGCTGCGCGTGAAGTCGAGGTCCACGTTGCTGAACCGCTTCCCCTCGAGCGCCGCCGCCAGGTCCATGGGACCTAGCCGGACAGCAGTTCGTCGAGCAGGTCGCCGTTCAGGAGGATGATGTGACCGCAGTAGCTGACCAGCAGCTGAACTCCCCCTCGCCGTGGTTCCATGGTTCATATGATTTATGAAAGTTCCGCAAGTCCTAACACCACAAGGTCCAAAGCGCCCGTTTTTCCCCTTGGGCCTTTGTCCCAAGTGCGGAAATCCGCTGCCTGCTTGCCATCCAATCGGGTTGGATGGTCGGGAGAGGCATGCCGGAGCCGCCACGCCGCCTGCTCGTGGTCCCCCGCGACCAGCCCGAACTGCGCCGCGTCGTGCTCCAGGAGACCCGCGCCCTCCTCCTCGAGCAGCTCAAGCGGCCCCGCGCCGACGGCAAGCCGGGCTGGACGCTGCACGACCTCGGACGCAGGCTCGGCTGCACGACGCAGAACGTGCACCACCACCTGAAGATCCTGGAGCGCCACGGCCTGGCGCGCGTCGCCGCCGAGGAGGCGACCCACGGCCTCGCCCGGCAGTACTGGACCACGGACGTGGAGCACGTCTACACCGACATGGCCCCGGACGCGCGCGCCGCCCTGGCGCGCGAGAAGGCGCGCGCGCACCACGTGCAGCCGCCGGAGGACGCCGGCCAGGACGCGTACTTCCGCCGCCACTTCGACGCCATGGCCCTGCTCGGCCAGGCCGTGCTGCCCGAGCGCCAACGCGACGTCGTCCGCTTCTACCAGCGCGAGAGCGAGCTGTTCGCCCGCCATTTCCGCCGCATGGACCTGCCCCTGCAGGAGGCGGCGGAGCGGTGCGGCGTGGGCGAGGCGAAGAGCGCCCTGCACTTCGCCGCCATCGCGGCCATGACGGAGCACGAGTTCGAGGAATGGGTCCACGGCCTGCGCAGCCTGCGCGCGGCCGCCCGGACCGAGGTCGTGGTGGCAGGCCCGAGGGGACCATGATGCACGACAACGAGGACCGGTCGGCCGTGGAGAAGGACCTCAAGGTGCGCCTGCCCGCGGCGCAGCACGTGAAGCTGCACAGCGTGAAGGTGCTCACCGGGCAGAGCCTGAGCGAGACGGTGCGCCTCGCCCTGGACGCGCACTTCGCCCGCCTCGAGGCCGAGGAGCGCGCCGGGCTGGGGCAGCGCTCGCTGCGCAACTGGCAAGCCCGCTGACCAGCAAACGGGACGCGAGGCTCAAACGCCGTTTGACGGCCCTTCAAGGCCCGGCCGGGCTTGCTCAGCGCCGGAGGCGGACCATGGAAGTCCTGACGACCGAGAGCCGCGAGCCCCCGACGCAGACCGTCACGCTGGAGAGCACCATCACCGTCGACCGCGACCACCTCGAGCCCATCCTCGGCGCCCTGCGCCGGGGTGGCATCGCCGCGTGGGACACGGGCCGGCGCGTCACCACCGAGGAGGGCCTGGACGCGCAGGCCGAGGTGCGCGTGCGCATCGTGCCGTGAGCTCCGTGGGGGCCACGGGGGCCGCAGCGCGGAGCGCGCGGTCTCCCCGTCACAGCACGCGCAGGTACACGACCGCGTACAGCAGCACCCACACGACGTCGACGAAGTGCCAGTAGATGGCGCTGACCTCGACGGCGACGTGGCGCTTCTGGTCGAACTGGCCCTGGAACGCGCGCCAGGCGCAGATGCTCAGCACGCCCAGGCCGCCCAGCACGTGCGCGCCGTGCGTGCCGGTGAGCATGTAGAACGTGGCGCCGAAGGTCCCGCTCTGCACACGCAGGCCTTCGCTCGCCAGGCTCAGGTACTCGACCACCTGGCCGCCGATGAACACCGCGCCCAGGGCGATCGTGGCGACGAGCCAGAGCTTGAGCTTCTGCTGGTCCCCGCGCCGGATGGCCGTGTGCGCGAAGTGGCAGGTCACGCCGCTCAGCAGGAGGATGACGGTGTTGATGCCGGTCTTGACCACGGCGTCGGCGAGGTAGAACTGGCCCTCCGGGTTCAGCCCGAAGCCGGCCCCGGCCGCGGCGCGGTGGTTGAAGTACGTGGCGAACAGCGCGCTGAACAGCATCACTTCCGTGCCGAGGAAGAAGAGCACGCCCCACCAGCCGTTGCGCATGCCGGTGCCGACGTTGCCGTTCCACCACCGCGCGTCCTCGGTGATGATGCCGGCCATGGCGATGATCACGATGGCAAGGCCGCCGGCGAGGATGGGCCAGCCGGCGATGAGGCCGACGTAGATGAGGCCGACGCCCATGGCGGCGATGATGGGCCACTTGCTGCCGTGGGGCAGCGTCATCTCCTCGTCCGCATGCGCGTGCGCCGCTCCCTCCGGGTGCTGCGCCATCACAGCTCACCCCCGTGGCGGACCTCGGCGTGGGGCTCGGCGCTGGCGTGCGCGACCGGGTTGGGCATGATGCCGTGCTGCCACTCCGGGCGCACGCTGCCGCCCCACGGGTCCCCGCTGCCCACGATGCGCCCGCTGCGCAGGCTGACGAGGGCGTTGTAGAGGAAGAGGAGCTGCGTCAGGCCCAGGCACACCGCCCCGATGCTGCTGATGAGGTTCATCTGCGTGAAGGCCGGGATGTAGTCTGCGACGCGCCGCGGCATGCCGGCGAGGCCGAGCGAGTGCTGGATGAAGAACGTCACGTTGAGGAAGATGACCGTGAGCACGAAGTGCGCCACGCCCAGCTTCTCGTTGTACATCCGGCCCGTCATGCGCGGGAACCAGTAGTAGACCCCGGCGAAGATGCCGAGCACCGCGCCGCCGAACAGCACGTAGTGGATGTGCGACACGACCCAGTACGTGTCCGTGAGCTGGTAGTCCACGGGGATGCTCGCGAGGAAGATGCCGTCCAGGCCCCCGATGAGGAAGTTCCCGATGAAGGCCAGCGCGAACAGCATGGGCGTCTTGAGCTGGATGCGCCCGCCCCAGATGGTGGCGAGCCAGTTGAAGATCTTCACGCCCGTGGGCACGCCGATGATCATGGTGTTGATCATGAACACCGTGCGCACGCTGCTCGGGATGCCGGTCACGAACATGTGGTGGACCCACACCGTGTACCCGAGGAAGCCGATGCCGAGGATGCTGTACGCCATGGCCTTGTAGCCGAAGATGGGCCGGCCGGTGAACTTGGGCAGGACCTCGCTCACGATGCCCATGCTCGGCAGGATGAGCACGTACACCTCCGGGTGGGCGAAGAACCAGAACAGGTGCTGCCACAGGATGGCGCCCCCGCTCGCCAGGTCGTAGTAGTGCGTGCCCAGCGTGCGGTCGCCGAAGCCCATGACGAGCGCCGTGCCCAGCACGGGCAGCGAGAACAGGAGGAGGAACGCCGTGGTGAGCTGCGCCCACACGAACAGGGGCATGTTGTGGAAGGTCACGCCCGGCGCGCGCATGCGGAAGATGGTGACGATGAAGTTCAGCGCGCCCAGGGTCGAGGCCACGCCCAGCAGGTGCAGGCCGAGGAACCAGAAGCTCATGCCCAGGCCGGGCGACTGCAGGGAGAGGGGCACATAGCCCGTCCAGCCCGCGTCCGCGAGGTGCTGCCCGGGGAGGAACGCGGCCAGGAACAGCATCGCGCCCGCGGGCGGGATGAGCCAGAAGCTCAGGGCGTTGATGCGGGGGAAGGCCATGTCCTTCGCGCCGATCATGAGGGGGACGAAATAATTCCCGAAGCCGGCGAAGACGGGCATGATCCACAGGAAGACCATCGTCGTCCCGTGCATCGTGAACAGCTCGTTGAACGCCTGCGGGTCCATGATGGTCGGGCCGGGCGCCATGAGCTCGACCCGCATCAGCATCGCGAGCATGCCGCCGATGATGAAGAAGAAGAACGCGGTCCAGATGTACATCAGGCCGATCTCTTGGTGGTTCGTGCTGTACGCCCAGCGGCGCCAGCCCGTCATCTGCGCGTGCTCTCCGTGGCCGTGCTCCGCCATGGGGCTCAGCGCGGGGATAGGGGGCCAGGGCAAAACCCTTTCGCACTTGCGGAACGGGCGGGGCGCGCGCGGCTTGCGCGCTTCCCGCGCTCCCGCGGCGCGTGTCGTGCGGCACCGAGCGCGGAGCGTGGAGCGCGGCATCGCGTGCAGCGCGTGGAGCGAGGGGCGCACATTGCCGCGCGGCGAGGTCCGTCGAGGCGGCGCCGCGCGCCGGGAGAAAGCGTCTAATAGCAAGGGGCCGTTCGCCCCGCGAGCACGATGCCCCGCGCTGCGAACCTCGCGTGCGCCATCAGCGTCTTGGCCTTCTTCGCCCTCGCCGGCCTCGCCGCCGCGCAAGGCCAGCCCAACGGCGCCAGCGACAACGGCAAGCTCGACCCGTTCGGCGCTCCGGGGTCGAGCATCGCCGCCAGCATCCAGAAGCTCTACGACCTCATCCTGCCCATCAGCATCGTCATCGGCGTCCTCGTCGAGGCCCTGCTCCTGTACGGCATCTGGCGCTACCGCGCCAAGCGGGCCGGCCGCATCGAGCACAGCGACGAGCACGAGCGCGGGCACCACAAGCTGGAGATCGCCTGGACCATCCCCCCCGCCCTCATCCTGCTCATGGTCGGCCTGCTGAGCACGGGCACGCTCGCCAGCATCGACGGCCCGGCGAACACGCCGACCTTCGGCGACTTCGAGATCAAGGTCATCGGCCACCAATGGTTCTGGCAATTCATGTACCCCGACAACAGCACGAACACGGATACGCTCATCGTCGAGGCAGGGAAGAACGTCCGACTCAATGTGACTAGCACGGACGTCATTCACGACTTTGCGATTCCCAACCTCGGTGTCAAGATCGACGCGGTACCGGGTCGTGTGAACCACTACTGGTTCAACGCCGACAAGGTCGGTGACTATCAGACGCAATGCATGGAATACTGCGGCGGCTCGCACGCCTACATGCGCGGCCAGCTGCACGTCGTGGGGAAGGGCGCGACGCAGAACGGTTGGAAGAACCCGCAAAACACAATTGGGCAGATCACGAACTGCGCGGACGACAAGAACGCCACCAAGGTCCAGCAAATAACGCTCGTCGACGGGGGTGCGGCCCCGCCGTGGAGCATCCAGCCACCGCAGGTCACGCTCTCCGCGGCCGACATGGTGTGCTTCGCAGTCTCGGCGCAGGCGAACAACGCCGCTCCGCACAACTTCACCATCATCGACAACAAGGGCGCGAAGGTGGCGGCGTACGAGCCGACGCTGGACGGCGGCAAGCAGGGCGCCGTACCGGACCTGAAGCTCGCGCCG
Organism: Halobacteriales archaeon; assembly: GCA_020201485.1. Lineage (GTDB taxonomy): Archaea > Thermoplasmatota > SW-10-69-26 > JACQPN01 > JAIVGT01 > JAIVGT01. The sequence goes on along the minus strand of JAIVGT010000009.1, from coordinate 5,516 downwards.
GGCACTTACGTGTACTATTGCGCTGTGCCCGGCCACCGTCAGATTGGCATGCAGGGCACGCTCACGGTGAGCTGAGATGCAGGACCGGTTCCGCTGGGCCACGCTGCTGACCGCGGCGCTGGTCTACGGCACCATCGTCATGGGCGGCTACGTGACCGCGAGCGGCAGCGGCCTGGGCTGCTCCCACTGGCCGGGCTGCGAGCCGGACCATTTCTTCCCCGCGCTGGGCGACCCGCACGCCGTCATCGAGTGGACGCACCGCACGTTCGCCTTCTTCACCGGCATCGCGCTGCTCGGCGTCTTCGCCTGGGCGGTGAAGGAGAAGCGCAGCGACCGGCGGCTGTTCCAATCCGTCACGTTCGCATTCCTCCTCCTGCCCGTCCAAGCGGGCCTGGGGGCGGTCACGGTCTTCACCGGGCTGAACCCGGCCATCGCCGCCATGCACACCGGCACGGCCGCGGCGCTCTTCGGGAGCATCGTGGCCGCGAACATCTTCGCCTTCATCGGGCCGAAGCGGGTGACCACCGCCGGCGCTCCGAGCGAGCCGGCTCCGGCCCCGTCCGAGCCGCGCGACGCGCGCTCCCGGGCGAAGGACTACGCGCTCATGGTGAAGCCGGGCATCCTGTTCCTCGTCGTGCTCACCGGGCTCGCGGGATTGCTCCTCGCCGGCGGGTCGCGGCTGAGCCCGTGGACCGCGGGCATCACCCTCCTCGGCGGGGCGCTGAGCGCGGCGAGCGCGAACGCGTTCAACCATTACCTGGAGCGCGACGTGGACGCGCAGATGACGCGCACGAAGAAGCGCCCCCTGCCCAGCCAGCGCGTGCCGGAGCGCGCGGCGTTCGTGTTCGCGGCGGCCATGGCCGTGCTGGCGTTCGTGCTCCTCGGCCTGCTCGTGAACCTCCTGGCGGCCTTCCTGAGCCTGGCCGGGCTGTTCTTCTACATCGGCGTGTACACGGTGTGGCTCAAGCCGCGCACGCCGCAGAACATCGTCATCGGCGGCGCTGCGGGGAGCTTCCCGGCGCTCGTCGGATGGGCCGCGGTCACGGGCACGCTCGCCTGGCCGGCCGTGCTGCTCGGCGCGCTCGTGTTCCTCTGGACCCCGCCGCACTTCTGGGCGCTCGCCTTGGTGTACAAGGAGGATTATGCGCGCGGCGGCTTCCCCATGATGCCGAACGTGAAGGGCGAGGCGCACACGCGCAAGGAGATCTGGGCGTACACGCTCCTCCTCGTCGGGGCGAGCCTGCTCTTCGTCTGGCCGTTGAACGCGCTCGGCGTGCTGTACCTGGCCGCGGCCCTCGTGCTCGGCGGCCTGTTCTGCTGGTATGCCTGGCGCTTACTCCAGGAGCCGAGCACGGCGAGCGCGCGGAAGCTGTTCGTGTTCAGCATCTGGTACCTGCTCGGCCTGTTCGTGGCCATCGGGCTCGACGTGCTCGCGCAGCCGTGGCTGCCGATGCGGATGTTCTGACCGCGCGTGGAGGCCGAGCCGCTGCCCGCGAGGGGCGAGGCCGGAACGCGCACGCTGTCTAGAAGCGCCCGCTTCCTGGGATTCACGCAAGCCGCAACGCGCATCAACCCGGCGGCGCCATGCCCGCGCGGGATGCACGCGCCACCGTCGAGCACGCCAGCCGCAGGCAGGAAGAAGCCCAAGATCCCGGCCGAGCTGCAGGCCTATTGGGACCGCCGGCTGTTCGAACGGCGGGAGAAGGACCTCAACTAGCGGCGGCGTTTGCGCGCCGGCTTTGCCGCGCCGGACATCGGCTTGCCGGAGGCGGGCTGACGAGCACCCAGCCGCTCGCGCCGGTCTTGCATCGCTCGGGCTGCCGCGGCGCTGTGATGCGCAGGACGAGGAACGCCTTCGTCCAACGCGCACCATGCGGCTCTCCAGGCCGCGCTCGAGAACGCCGCTGCTTTCCGCTGCGCTCGGGCGCGCGCGCCGCGCCTCCTACCCGCCCGGCAAACCCTTAAATACAACCCCTACCTTGCCACGTCGCTTCCGCTGCAAAGTGGGGGCAAGCGCAGTCCTGACCAGACGCGAGGGGCAACGCCCCCGGCTCCTGCCGGCGCGGCGTCCCCGCAACCGGTCGGCCCAACCTTCTGGGCGCCGGGGAAGCGTCACGGTCGGATGAGACGCAGCGCGGCGAAGGCCGTCCCAACGGGCGGGCCGCGGCTCGACTCGACTGCATCCAGGTGAGACCATGGGTGCCGCACACCAGCCCAAGAGGGGCAGTCACGGGTTCAGCCCGCGCGTCCGCGCCGCGAGCCAGGTGCCTCGCTTCAGCTCCTGGCCCGAGACGCACAGCGAGCAGCCTCGGCTGCAAGGCTTCGCCGGCTACAAGGCGGGCATGACGCACGCGCTGGTCGTGGACTACCGCCCGAACAGCATCACCACCGGCCAGGAAGTGCAGGTCCCGGTCACCATCCTCGAGACGCCGCCCCTGCGCGTGTGCGCGGTGCGCACGTACCGCGAGACGGCGTACGGGCTGCAGACGGCGACCGAGGTGTGGAGCACGGACGTGAGCGCGCACCTGAAGGAGCGCCTCCCCGTCCCCAAGGAAGCGGACGCGTGGCCGGACAACCTGGGCGACGCGGACGACGTGCGTGTCCTGGCCCACACCTGGCCGGAGAAGGTCACGGGCATCCCGAAGAAGGTCCCGGAGGTCATCGAGGTCCGGGTCGCGGGCGGCGCCGTGCAGGCGCGCCTCGACTTCGCCAAGGGCCTGCTCGGCAAGGACGTGCAGGTCGGCCAGTTCTGCAAGGCGGGCGACATGCTCGACGTGGCCGCGGTCACGAAGGGCTTCGGCTTCCAAGGCAGCCCCGTTCGCTGGGGCGTCAAGCTGCAGAGCCACAAGAACAGCAAGAACCGCCGCGACACGAGCCCGCTCGGCCCGTTCAACCCCGGCTACGTGCGCCCGACCGTGCCCATGCCCGGCCAGACCGGCTACCACCAGCGCACGGAGTACAACAAGCGCGTCCTCCAGATCGGCGACGACGGCGCGGCCATCACGCCCGCCGGCGGCTTCGTCGGCTACGGCGTGGTCCGCAACCCGTGGGTCATGCTGCACGGCAGCATCCCCGGCCCGGCGAAGCGCATCATCCGCCTGCGCGACGCGACGCGCTACACGCGCGGCGTCAAGGCGGAGAACCCGCAGCTCCCGTACGTGAGCAACCTCAGCAAGCAGGGGGTCTGAGCGATGCCCCAGAAACTCGATGTCAACGTCTACGGCCAAGACGGCAACGTGAAGGGCCAGGCCCGGCTCCCCGAGGCGTTCGGCGAGCCCCTGCGGCCCGACCTCGTGCGCAAGGCGGTCAACGTCCTGCACGCGAACGCGCGCCAGCCCTACGGCAGCGACCCGGACGCGGGCAAGCGCGCCGTCGTGCTCGCGACGCGCCCCGGCCAGGGCATGAGCCGCGTCACGCGCGGCGTCGGCACGGGCAAGGCGGCCTTCGGCCCCAACAACGTCGGCGGCCGGCGCGCCCACCCGCCGCTCGTCGAGAAGGACTGGAGCGAGAAGATCAACAAGAAGGAGCGGGCCAAGGCGCTGCGCGCCGCCCTCGCCGCCACGGCGAGCGCGGAGAGCGTGCGGCAGCGCGGCCACAAGTTCAAGGAGGGCCTGACGCTGCCCATCGTCGTCGAGCAGCGCATCGAGGGCGTGGCGAAGACGAGCGAGCTCCTCGGCATCCTGAACAAGCTCGGCGTCGCGGCCGACGTGCAGCGCGCCGGGGACGGGACGCACCAGCGCGCCGGGCGGGGCAAGCTCCGCGGCCGGCGCATGCGCACCCCGCGCAGCCTGCTCCTCGTGGCCCCGTACGGGAGCCCGGTGCACAAGGCGGCGCAGAACCTGCCCGGCGTGGACATCGCCTCGCCCGAGCAGATCAACCTCGACATGGTCGCGCCCGGCGGCGACACCGGCCGGCTGCTGGTCATCACCGAGGGCGGGCTGGCCCGCCTCGTGGAGGTGCTGGCATGACGCTCGACCCGCACAGCATCGTGCTCCGGCCGCGCGTGACGGAGAAGATCATGGCGAAGATGGAGGCGGGCTCGGAGAACAAGCTCGTCTTCGTCTGCCGCCGCGACGCGACGAAGCGCCAGATCGCATGGGCGGTCGAGAAGCTCTTCGACGTCCGGGTGAGCAAGGTGAACACGCAGATCACGACCGACGGGCTGAAGCAGGCGAGCGTCACGTTCGCCGAGGGCTTCAGCGCCGAGGACGTGGGCATGAGGATCGGCATCTTCTAGGTGAGACCATGGGCAAGCGCATCATCGCACGGCGACGCGGCAAGGGGCACGGCATCTGGTCCGTGCCGGGGCACCGCTTCGCAGGTCCGGCCAAGATCCCCATGCCGCGCGACCCGGTCGACGCCGTCGTCCACCGGCTGTTCCACGACCCGGGGCACAACTACCCGCTCGCCGAGCTGAAGTTCACGGACAACGGCCGCGTGCAGCGGGCTCTGGTCCCGGCGGCGGAGGGCACGGCCGTGGGCCAGCTCATCAGCATCAACCAGGGCGAGGCGAAGTCGGGCAACGTGCTGCCCCTGCAGCGCATCCCGGACGCCATGCCCATCTTCGCCATCGAGGGCCAGCCTGGCGATGGCTCGCGCTACGTGCGCGCGCCGGGCACGAGCGCCACGATCGTCAGCCACGACCCGTCGGGCGTCGTTGTCAAGCTGCCCAGCGGGCAGTTCAAGACGTTCCACCCCCTGTGCCGCGCCGTCATCGGCATCGTCGCCGGCGGCGGGCGCAAGGAGAAGCCCTGGGTCAAGGCGGGGAAGCACAAGCACGGCCTGCGCTCGAAGCGCACGCAGTTCCCCGTCGGCTCGGGCGTCGCCAAGAACCCGGTCGACCACCCGCACGGTGGCGGCCAGAAGCAGCACGAGGGCAAGCCCACGACCGTCTCGCGCAACACGCCGCCCGGCCGCAAGGTCGGCCACATCGCGGCCAAGCGCACCGGCATCAGGAAGGGATGAGCCATGGCCAACCCGCCAGTCCGAAGGCCGAAGCAGCGCCGCGCGATGGAGAGCGGCCGCAAGAAGGAGTTCAGCTACCGCGGCCACACGCTGCAGGAGCTGCAGGCCATGCCCATCGAGGAGGTGGTCCAGCTCCTGCCGGCGCGCATGCGCCGCACCATCAAGCGCGGCATGCGCGACGACCACGAGCACCTCCTGAAGCGCGTCGGCAAGACGGCAGAGGCGGGCACGGCGCTGCGCACGCACCTGCGCGACATGCCCATCCTGCCGCAGTTCGTCGGCCGCACGTTCCAGGTGCACAATGGCAAGGAGTTCACCCGCGTGGACGTGCAGCCGGAGATGATCGGCCACTACCTGGGCGAGTTCGCCCTCACGCGCAGGTCTGTCAAGCACACCGGCCCCGGCGTCGGCGCGACCAGGGGCAGCAAGTTCATGCCGCTGAAGTGATGCCCATGTCCCGCTACGGATACTCGGTCCAGCCGGACCCGGAGAAGACGGCGATGGCCTCGGCGCGCGAGGTGCCCATCAAGCCCAAGCACGCCGTGAACGTG
>JAIVGT010000153.1 GCA_020201485.1 Halobacteriales archaeon | reverse complement strand
CGAGTGGCTCAAGACCGAGGGCAAGCAGGGCCGCGTCGGCATCACCGATTACGCGCAGCACCAGCTCACCGACATCGTGTACGTGAAGCTCCCAGCGCCCGGCACGCACGTGAAGCGTGGCGAGGTCCTGGGCGAGGTCGAGAGCATCAAGTCCGTGAGCGAGATCTACTCGCCCGTGAGCGGCAAGGTCGTCGAGGCGAACAAGGCGCTCGACAAGCAGCCGGAGCTCATGAACCAGGACCCGTACGGCAAGGGCTGGTTCGCCGTCCTCGAGCTGGGCAACCCGGGCGAGGCCCGCGAGATGCTCGACGCCAAGCAGTACAAGGGTCACATCGGCGAGTGAGCGCATGCACTACACCGACGGCGAGCCCGCGGTCCAGGCGATGCTGCGGGACATGGGCCTGTCCTCGACGGACGAGCTGTTCAAGGACGTCCCGTCCGGCGTGCGCGCCAAGCCCGACATCCCGGCCGGCCTGAGCGAGATGGAGGCCCAGCGCCGCGTGGCGCGCGTCCTCGGCAAGAACCGCTCCTTCGGCGACGCGCCGCACTTCCTCGGGGCCGGCATGTACCACCACTGGGTCCCGCCGGAAGTGCCCTACATCGCCACGCGCAGCGAGTTCCTCACCAGCTACACGCCGTACCAGGCGGAGATCTCGCAGGGCATCCTCCAGGCGATGTTCGAGTTCCAGAGCGCGGTGTGCGCGCTCACGGAGATGGACGCGGCGAACATCAGCATGTACGACGGCGCGACGGCGTTCGCGGAAGCAGCGCTCATGGCGCACCGCATCACCGACCGTGCGCAGGTCCTGGTGCCCCGCGCCATGCTGCCCGACCGGCTCGGCACGCTGCGCGCGTACGCCGAGGGCCCGGGCGTCGAGGTCGTGGAGTACGCCTACGACCCGCGCACGGGGCAAGCCGACATCGCCGACATCAAGGCCAAGCTCACGGACGAGACGGCTGCCGTGTGCATCGAGAACCCGAGCTACCTCGGCGTGTTCGAGGAGCACGCGGCGCAGGTCGCGGAGCTGGCGCACGCGAAGGGCGCGCTCAGCATCGTCGGCGTGAGCCCGGTCAGCCTCGGCCTGGTCAAGGGCCCGGGCGCGTACGGCGCAGACATCGTCGTCGGCGAGGGCCAGCCCTGGGGCAACACCCCGAGCTTCGGCGGCCCCGCGCTCGGCCTGTTTGCGTGCCGCAAGGAGCACCTGCGCCAGATGCCCGGCCGCATCGTCGGCCAGACGAAGGACAAGCAGGGCCATCGCGCCTTCTGCCTCACGCTCCAGACGCGGGAGCAGCACATCCGCCGCGACAAGGCGACGAGCAACATCTGCACGAACGAGGGCCTCAACGCGCTGATGGCCATCGTGCACCTCGCCACCCTCGGCGGCAAGGGCCTGCAGCGCGTGGCGCGCATCAACGCCCACCGCGCGAAATTGCTGCGCGAGCGCATCGCCGCCCTGCCCGGCTACAAGGTCCCGTTCCCAGGGCACGCCTTCAACGAGTTCGTCGTGCAATGCCCGAAGTCGGTCGCGCAGGTGAACCAGCACCTCCTGGCGAAGCACGGCATGTGGGGCGGACTCGACCTCAGCGCGCAGCTCCCCGAGCTGGGCAACGCCACGCTCGTGTGCGTCACGGAGCTGCACGCGCAGGAGAGCATCGACGGGCTCGTGCAGGGCCTGAAGGAGGTGCGCGCATGACCGCGCCCGAGTACCGCCAGGCGAAGTGGGGCTACCGCCTCCTCTTCGAGCTGCCCGGCAGCACCGATGGCCCGGTCATGCCGGAGATCCAGGGCGTGCCCGAGCGCGGCCTCGCCCCGCCCGGCATGGAGCGGAGCAGCGTGCCCCTGCCCAACCTCACGCGCGGCCAGGTCGTGCGGCACTACGTGCGCCTCAGCCAGCGCAACTTCGGCGTGGACACGGGTGCCTACCCCCTCGGCTCGTGCACGATGAAGTACAACCCGAAGCTCAACGAGCGCGTGGCAAGCCTGCCTGGCGCGGCGGACATGCATCCGCTGCTCCCGGCGGAGATGAGCCAGGGCGCCTTGCAGGTGATGTTCGAGCTGCAGGAGCTGCTGAAGCGCGTCATCGGCATGGACGCGGTCACGCTCCAGCCGAGCGCGGGGGCGCACGGCGAGTTCGTCGGCATGCTCATCACGCGCGCCTACTTCGCCGACATCGGGCAGCCGGAGCGCAACGAGGTGATCGTGCCCGACAGCGCGCACGGCACGAACCCGGCGAGCGCGGCGCAAGCCGGCTTCAAGGTCATCGAGATCCCGAGCGACAAGCAGGGCATGGTGGACACGAAGGCCTTGAAGGCGGCGCTGAGCGAGCGCACCGCGGCCTTCATGCTCACGAACCCGAACACGCTGGGCATCTTCGAGGAGAACGTCGAGGAGATCGCGCGCATGGTGCACGACGCCGGCGCATTGCTCTACTACGACGGGGCGAACCTCAACGCCATCCTCGGCGTGACGAGCCCGGGTGCCATGGGCTTCGACATCGCCCACCTCAACACGCACAAGACGTTCAGCACGCCCCACGGCGGCGGCGGCCCGGGAGCGGGGCCGGTCGGCGTGAAGGCGCACCTGGCGAAGTACCTGCCCGTGCCCCTCGCGGCGAAGCGGGCGGACGGAACGTTCTATCTCGATTCCGACCGCCCGAAGAGCATCGGCCGCGTGCGCAGCTACCACGGCAGCTTCGGCGTGCTGCTGCGGGCCTACACCTACATCGTCCTCCACGGGGCCGATGGACTGACGCAGAACACGCGGAAGGCCGTGCTCAACGCGAACTACGTCAAGGACAAGCTCCTGGTGTATTTCCCGCACATCGTCGAGGACGCGCTCATGATCCAGCCGCCGGAAAGCGACGCGCAGGAGGAGCTCGACCGGCTCGTCGCGGCCCTGCTGCAGATCGCCCAGGAGCCGGCGGAGGCCGTGCAATCGGCCCCGCACAACCTGAGCGTGCAGCGCGTGGACGAGGTCGGAGCCGCGCGCAGCCCCGTGCTGCGCTGGCAGGGCGAGCAGCGCTAGCCACGAGCGGGCCTCTGGCCATCGTTGCACGTTCGCGTCCCCCGCGTCGCCGCTGGTCGCGGCCCGCGCACAGCGCGCGCTTGCGACGAACGCGCCGGCGAGGGGGTCCACGGTAAGGCTATATTGACGTGTCGCATTCGGGTCGCACCGCTTCTGGAGGCGGCTGCGATGGGGCTCACGGAAGTCGTGTACAAGATCCGCAGCCAGCACTACCCGCTCTGCCAGTACACGGAGCGCGCCCAGGGGGCGAAGGTGCTCGTGAGCCAAACGAACTACGACGCCGACCACAAGGCCGGCCGCTTCCTCGTCACCCTCGTCGGCCCGGAGCAGCCGACGCGCGACACCCTGCAGCTCTTCGACAAGCTCTTCGACCGGCACGAGGTCGTGCGCACGGCGAAGGACACGGTCAGCCTGCGCTGCTCGGCCAGCCTGGAGCGCCTGCGGGACACGAACAGCCCGGCCGCTTTCGCCCTGGAGTACTTCGGCGACACCGCGGTCGTGCAGCCCGGCGTCATCAAGCAAGGCTACTGGCACGCCCGCCTCGTCGTCACGGGCAAGGTCGACCTGGCCGACATGCTCGGAGCGTACGAGCGCGGCCTGCACGGCGGCCAGTACGACGACTTCAAGCTCATCCGCATCGACGACTACGACCCGGAGCAGCAGATCACGGGCGCGTTCAGCGAGAACCTCACGCCGAAGCAGCTCGAGGTGCTGAAGACCGCCCTCGCGCTCGGCTTCTACAACACGCCGCGCAGCGTGACGCTCGACGACCTGAGCAACATCTTCGGCATCAGCAAGGCCGCCGTGCACAACCGCCTGCAGGCCGCGGAGCGCAAGGTCGTGAGCAAGTTCTTCGCGTGAGCTCGCGACAGGGCGTTTGCGCCGACCGTGCGGGTGGGCACCGAGCGCGGCTGCTTCTGCGGGGACGCTCTGAGCCCACGGTCTGACGAGAGCGTTGATAGGCCGCCGCCGATGTGGAGGCCGGGGGCCCCCTCATGCGTGCCGCTGCGCCCGCCGTGCTTGCAGTGTTCCTCGTCCTCCCTCTCCTCGCCGCGGCGGCCACGCCAGCCCCGCTCGCGCCCAACCCCGCGGCATGGATCGCGCAGGGGACCGTCCCCGCCGACGCGCGCGCCTTCGCGGACGAGGCGTTGCGTGGGCTCCTGGCGCCGGGCGAGGCGGTGACCCACGCCGTGCGCGCCGCGCAGACGGCGACGGCGGCCCAGGCGCGCTTCGCGGGCGTCAACCTCGAGGTGCCATCCGTCGCGTCGCACGTGCACGCAGCGGACGCCGTGGCAGCGCTGCTCGCGGCGCACGGAGCGGCGCCGGTCCCACTGCCCAGCCTGCCGGCGAGCGTGGATGTGTCCTTGGCGCGGACCATCGACGCCTACACGACCATGGACGCGGCAGCCCGCCTCGGTCCTGGCGCGGTGTTCGGCGCGCGCATCGCGCTGCTCGACGCGGCCTTGGGCCTCCGCGACGCCGTGGCGTTGCAGCCCGTGCATGCGTCGCGCGTCGTCGTGCCAGGTGTGCTCGACCTCGACCTGGAAGGAACCGACGACGTGCACGCGGTGGACGTGGCGCTCAGCATCGACATCGGCGGCCGCGACGTGTACCTCAACAACGCCGGCGGGAACAACCTGCTCGGCGGGGCCTGCGCGCCGGCCAGCACCGCGGGCAGCGCAGCGCTCATCGACCTCGCCGGGGACGACGTCTATGGCGACCCTTCGCTGCCGGTCGCGGCGCGCCGCGGCTGCGGGGTGATCGGCGGGGGTTACGGAGGCTACGGTGTCGGCTGCCTCCTCGATGCCACAGGCAACGACCTGTACGCTGCCGGCGACTGGGCCGCGAACGCCGGTGCGACCCGCGAGGGGTTCGGCTTCCTGCTCGATGCGCAAGGTGACGACGCTTACGTCGCCGGCGACCACGCCGTGAACGGCGGGGGCGAGCTGCCGGGCTGGGCCCTGCTGCTCGACGCTGGTGGCAGCGACCGCTACCTCGCCGGAGGCTACGCGGCCAACGGCGGGGGCTACGGCGCCTCGCTCGAAGACCAGCGCGACGGCATCGGCGTGCTGCTCGACGCCAGCGG
>JAIVGT010000152.1 GCA_020201485.1 Halobacteriales archaeon | reverse complement strand
GTGCGTGTAGTCCCAGCCGAAGCGGCCCTTCACGCACAGCCGGCCCAGGTTCGCCGGGCCGTCCCGCGCCCCGCGGACACGCAGGATGGTGTTGCCGTGGGCCTGCGCCTCCAGCGTGCAGCCGACGCCGCAGTACGGGCACACGGTGCGCACCTTGCGCAGCTCGACCGGGCCAGGCAGCGCATCCACCGTGCGCTCGATGAGCGCGCCCGTCGGGCAGGCCTGGACGCATTCGCCGCACGTCACGCACGTGCTCTCGCCCATGGGCTGGCCGTCGTCGAACACGATGCGCGCGCCGAAACCGCGGCCCTCGACGCCGATGACCTCGTTCACCTGCACGTCGTCGCACGCCCGGACGCAGCGGTAGCAGCGGATGCACGCGCTGTCGTCGAACGTGATGGCGGGATTGCTCCGGTCGCGCTCCTGCGGTCGGGCGGTGCGGGGGAAGCGCGGCTCAGCGATGCCGGCGTCGCGCGCGTGCCGCTCCAGCTCGCAGCCTTCGGGGAGCATGGCCTTCGCGCACGGGCTCGGGTGGTCCGCGAGCAGCAGCTCCAGCACCATGCTCCGCGCCTGCTGCGCCTTCACCGCTTGCGTGCGCACCTTCATCCCGGGCTCGGCCGGCCGCGCGCACGCTGGCTGGAGCAGGCGCTGCCCCTCGACCTCGACCATGCACACGCGGCACGCGCCGGCGAGGGGCAGGTCGTCGGCGTAGCAGAGCGTGGGCACGGACTTGCCCAGCTGCCGCAGCGCGGTGAGGAGCGTGCTGCCCGGCGGGACCTCGACGGGTTGCCCATCGACCTCGAGGCGCACCGGGTCGGCCACGGCGGGGCGACGGCGCGCGGGGGCCAAAAGCTTTCGCGAATCACCGCACGCGGTCGAGCGGGCGGCAGCTCAGCAGGGCACGACAGAGGCCCGCGCGCACGGCAGGCTACTTCGTCACGCCCTTCTCCAGCCACGCCATGAACACGACCCAGCCGAGCACGCCGAGGCCGAGCGCGGCCGTGCTCGCCATGCGCACCGCGAGCCACACCCCGCCCACGGTCAGGATGGTGAGCAGCACGCCCCAGCCGATGCCCGCCTGCCACGTCTGGTCCAGCTTCATGGCCATCAGCCCCACACTCCACCGAGGTGCGACTGCGCGATCATGAAGAACAGCATCGGGAAGCTGAGGATGGTGTTCGTGCGCGAGGCGAACGTGGCGCGCTTCACCCAGAGCGCGGCCTCGGGCGGCATGGGCGCGCCGCTGGCGAGGTTGGCCTCCAGCGCCGCGATGTTCTTCTTCTGGTTGCGCCAGATGACGCCCCACACGTTGAGGAACATGAACGTGCCGAGCAGGCCGCCGGCGACGATGCTGGCGATGCCCACGCTCCAGCCCGCCGTGTTCCACCACCAGCCCAGGTAGATGACGCCGGCGAGCCAGGTGCCGAGCGCGGCGTAGCGGAAGAACCACAGGCCGGGCTTGAGGATGCTCACCGTGACGCGCTTCTTCTGGTCGTCGGGGATGGCCTTGAGGATGCGGGGCTGCACGAAGTTGAAGAAGTACAGCAATCCGATCCACGTGATGCCGAACAGGATGTGCAGCCAGCGGAGCGCGGCGAGGCCGGTCGTGGTGGCGTCCGCCATGCGGGTTGCACGTGAGGCTGCTGTTAAGAACCTTCCGAGAATGCGCGGCTCACGCGCGCCGTCGGCTGCCGATGCTGAACAGCACGAGCGTGAACAGGCCGACGCCGCCGATGACGAGGACGTGCTTCCCCGCCGCGAGGAGCGCCGTGCCGAAGCCTTCGGCCACCGAGGGAACGGCAGGCTCGACGGGCGCCGGGGGCCCGAGGGGGATCGCGCCCGTCTCAGGCACGGTGCCCGTCCGCGGCATCGGACCGGGCGCGGCAGGTGCGCGGATGGGCGGAGCCGAAACCGGCGTCGGGGCCCGTGGCAACGGCACGGGCTCGGGCGCAGCCGGCGCGCTCGCGGCGCGCGGCCCGAGCAGCTGCGTCAACGAGAGCAGCGGGGGATGCCGGTCGTGCGCGCGCTCCGCCTTGCCCGCATGCTCGTCGTGGGTGTCGCCCTTGTCCGCGAGGACCGGCGCAGGGAGCACGATGAACATGAGCAGGAGGATGGCCCCGCCTGCCAGCCAGGCTGCGTGCCGCGGTCGCATCAAGCATCGGTGCCGCCCCGTGCGCCATGAGCATGTTGGGACATGCGCTCAGCGGCAGACGCCTTCCGGGCAGCGGCCGTCGAGATGCGCCAGTACCTCGGGCTGGAAATGCTGCAGCGCGGCCGTGAGCGGGTTCATCGCCGTCTGGCCGAGCCCGCAGATGCTGGCGCTCGCCATGGCCCCGCCCAGCTCGCCGGCGAGCGCGAGCTGCTCCGGGCGCGCCTTCCCCGCCTGCGCCTCGCGCGCCAAGTGCAGGAGCTTCTCCGTGCCCGCGCGGCACGGCGTGCACTTGCCGCAGCTCTCGTGCGCGAAGAACGCCAAGCCGTTCACCGCCAGGTCGAGCATGCACGTGCCGGGCGGGATGGCGACCACGCCGCCGCTGCCGAGCATGCTCTGCTCCTTCGCCAGCGCGTCGAAGTCCACGCGCAGGTCGAGCTTCCCCGCGGGGAGCAGGCCGGAGGCGAGCCCGCCGGGCACGAACGCCTTCGGGGGCCCGCCGCGCGGGAAGCCACCGCAGCGCTCGAACAGCTCGCGGAACGTGATGCCCATCGGCACCTCGACCACGCCGGGCCGGTTCACGTGACCACTGACGCTCAGCATCTTCAGGCCAGGGGAGCCGTCCCGGCCCTGCGCCTTCCACGCCGCGCCACCCATCGCCAGGATGCGCGGCACCCAAGCTATGGTCTCGACGTTGTGGATGAGCGTGGGCTGGCCCCACAGGCCGGACTGCGCCGGGTAGGGCGGCTTGAGGCGCGGCTCGCCGCGCTTGCCCTCGATGCTCTCCAGCATCGCCGTCTCCTCGCCGCACACGTAGCTGCCCGCGCCCACGACGAGCTGCATGCGGAGGGTCATGCCGTTGGCGAGCGGTCGGTCGATGTGCCCGGCGGACCGCGCCTCCGCGAACGCGCGCTGGAGCGCGACGCGCGCCACGCCGTACTCCTCGCGCAGGTACAC
>JAIVGT010000151.1 GCA_020201485.1 Halobacteriales archaeon | reverse complement strand
GCGTGGGGCAGGACCTCGGCCACGCCCGTGCTCTTGCTCAGCACGACGGGCAGGCCCGCAGCAGCGGCTTCGAGGGCGCTGATGCCGAAGGGCTCGCTGAAGCTGGGCAGGACGTAGCAGTCCGCGCGCTGGTACAAGCCCGGCACGTCCGCGTCGGGCACGAAACCGCGCAGCCGGATGCGGTCCTGCATGCCGCGCTCCTCCACCTCGCGACGGATCTCGTCGCGCAACGGCCCCGTGCCGCCGATGGCGAAGCGCGCGTCGCGGCCGAGCTCCAGCACGCGCTCCGCCATGTGCACGAACTGGATGCAGCCCTTCTGCGCGGTCAGGCGGGACAGGAACAGCACCTTGCCCGGCTTGCCCCCGTAGGTGCGGCCCATGCCCGCCCACTCGTAGCGCGCGTAGTCGATGCCGTTGTGCACGGGCGTGACCTTCTCCGGCCTCGCGCCGTAGTCGCGCACGAGCTGCTGCTTCGTGTAGCCGCTGACGGCGATGACGCGGTCGGCGCGCTGCACGGCGGCGCGCTCGATGTCGGCGATCCAGCGCTGGGGCAGGAAGCCGCCGCACCGGTCCCACTCCGTGCTGTGCATGCTGAGCACGAGGGGCGTGCCGGTGAGCTCGCGCAGCGCCAGCCCGGCCCGCGCCGTGATCCAGTCGTGGGCGTGGATGACGTCGAACTTCTCCCCGCGCGGGAAGCGCTCGACGACGGCGTGGTTGTACATCTCCACCGCCTCGCTGAAGCCCTGCACGTACTGCGCCCGGTTGCCCATCGTGCTGTACGGGCCGACGAGCGGGTCGGGGATGCGGTGGAGCTTCATCCACGGCACGTGGCTGGGCGCGTCCTTCACGTCGGGCATGAAGAAGTCCACGCGGGCGCCGAGCTTGACCAGGTCCTCGGTCAGGTGGTAGCAGTGCACCCCGAGGCCGCCCGCGACGAACGGCGGGAACTCCCAGCCCAGCATGGCGACGCGCATGAACGAGCGCGCCGGCAAGCGCGACCCTGGCCATGAATCCTCGCCGCGCCGGGAGCATGCGACGAGGCCGAGCGCCTCAGGGGACCAGGCTGTAGCGCACCGCCAGGTTGCCGGTGACCTTGGCCGCGCCCTGCTGCGCCAGCACGACGAGCGTCCATGCGCCGCTCGGCGCAAGCTGCGCGCGGGGCAGGGTCATCTCCAGGCTCGTGCGGTTGCCGAGGAGGTCGCGCACGTCGCTGAGCACGATGCGGTTCTGCGGATTGCGGAGCATCGCCGCCACGCGCGCCCCCGCGCCCGTGTCCTCGACGCTGAGCCGGAGCTGGACCGCCTGCGCGCCTTGCCCGACGGCGAACGGCACCCGCACCTCCTGCGGCTCGGCGTCCGCGCTCCCGCCCTGCACCGTGCCGTCGATGGGGTGCAGGTCATCCACGCCCACCGCCCAGCTCTTCGTGTCCACGAGCGGGGGGTCGTGCGCGTCTTGGACAGTGAGCCGCACGGTGTACCGGCCAGGGTAAGTGTAGCTGTGCTCGCGCGTGACGAGCTGGCCGCCTTCCTCGTGCATGCCGTCGCCCCAGTCCCAGGCGTACACGGCGATGGTGCCGCCGTCCGAGGCCTTCGCGGCGCCCGCGTCCGCGTGCAACACCTGGCCCGGGGTGAGGGCGAGCTTGTCGATGTGGAAGTTCGCCACCGGGGCGTGCAGGTTCGTGCTCGTCGAGGCGCCGGGGCCGACGCAACCGGCCACGAGGAGGAAGAGGAGCGGAAGGGCTGCCCGCATAGGCCTCGCCTGTCCCTCGCCTGCCCGGCCGCTTCAAGCCTCGGGCACAATCGTCGGTGCCGGCGGTGCGGGACCCCCTGGAAAGCGCCCGTTCCCCGGAAAACCGCTAAATACCACCAGCCCTCTTGACGCACCATACGGTTCTCTCGCCGCCCTGCCTCTGGGCAGGCGCGCGGGTTTTTCGCCGTCGGAGCCGGGCTCCATGAAGAAGCTCCTCGCCAAGAAAGTGGACGCGTTCACCGACACGCCCCTCCAGGGCAACCCCGCCGGCGTCGTGCACGGCGCGGACAGCCTGAGCACGGAGACGATGCAGCGCATCGCGCGCGAGTTCAACCTGAGCGAGACGGCGTTCATCCTCAGCCCGGAGGAGGACGGGTGCGACATCCAGCTCCGCTACTTCACCCCGCAGGAGGAGGTGGACATGTGCGGCCACGCCACCCTGGCCAGCTACCACAGCCTCGTCGAGGAGGGCATCCTCAAGGTGAGCGGGGCCAGCTCGAAGTTCAAGCACCACAACAAGGCGGGCACGTTCGAGGTCGAGGTCCGGCCGCGCGGCGCGTTCCACCAGATCCTCATGCAGATGGAGCGGCCGAGCTTCAACGACGAGTTCGAGGACACGGACAAGCTCGCCAAGGCGCTCGGCATCACGGAGAAGCAGTTCCGCAGCAAGCTGCCCGTGCAGATCATGAACGAGAAGCAGGTCATCATCCCCGTGGACGGCCTGAGCACGGTGGAGAAGCTCGAGCCCGACTTCCCCGCGCTCGCGAAGCTCGGCAAGAAGGGCAAGCTCCGCCTGCGCTTCCTCGTGCTCACGACGGAGACGCACGACATGGGCACGAACTACCACATCCGCTACTTCGCGCCGAGCATCGGCGTGGACGAGGACCCGGTCACGGGCGTTGGGCACGCGGCGGCGGGCGCGTACATGGTGCGCCACAAGCTGGCCAAGGCGACCACGGGCGGCGTCACGAACCTCACCGGCGAGCAGGGGCACTTCGTGCAGCGCCCGGGCAAGGCGAGCGTGGAAGTGCGGAGCGAGGGCCTGGTCGTGCGCGACGTGCGCGTCGGCGGCTCCGCCGTCACCACGCTGAGGGGCGAGCTCACCATCGGATGAGGGAAGAAGGCGGGGCCGACCATCGTGATGCCCGTCAGCGACGTGCCCGGCCAAGGCTAGTTCTTCATCTTCTCCTACGGCGGCAGCCCCCCTCTCGCGTGCTGGGAGCAGACCGGACCCCGCAACGGACGCGGAACATCGCCGCAATGGGGAACTGGCGTCGAGCCCCACACCCCCTACGGGGACGCGCGGGCGGCGCGGCCCGGCCACGTCAGCAGCAGCAGGGCCGAAGCCGCCCGCGGC
>JAIVGT010000351.1 GCA_020201485.1 Halobacteriales archaeon | reverse complement strand
GACTAAGTCAGGTTGTGCATCGCGGCGAGCGCGGCGCGGTACGGCGCGAGCCCCTCCGGGATGCTCACCCCGGCCAAGGTCGCGTTGAGCGGCAGGCCTTGCTCCTTCTTCCGCTTCCACACGTCGCTGTTGAACGCCTCGATGGCGGGCGTGGCCTTCGTCAAGGCCGGGTCGATGCCCACGACCTGCCCGGGGAAGCGCGCCTCGTGCACCTTGCCCCCGGACAGCTCGGCGTGGATGCGGTGCGCGATGAACGGGCACACCGGGGCGAGCAGGAGGACGACGGACCGCAGCGCCGCGTGCAGCGTGTACCGCGCGCTCGGGTCCCCGGCGTAGGCGCGCTTCTTCGCCATCTCCACGTAGTGCGGGGCGAACGTGTTCCAGACGAAGTTGCGCAGGCTGTTGCTTGGCGTGAAGAAGTCGAACTGCTGGTAGCCCTCGACGCAATCGGCGACGACCCGGTTCAGCTCGGCCAGGATCCACTGGTCCGCCGGGTCGAGCTGCGCCGGGCGGGGCTCGTCCTCGAAGGTGCTGATGAAGCGGGCCACGTTGTGCAGCTTGCTCAGGAACTTCTTCGCGCCCGCGATGCGGTCCTTGGAGATGCGGAAGTCGTCGCCGATGGTGCTCTCGCTCGCCGCCCAGAACCGGAACGCATCGGCTCCGTACTCGTCGAGGATGACCCCGGGCTCGATGACGTTCCCCAGGCTCTTGCTCATCTTCCGGCCCTTCTCGTCCATGCCCAGGCCGGTGATCCACACGTGCTGGAAGCCGGGCTGGCCCCGGAGCAGCCAGCTCTTGAGCAGGGTGTAGTGGAGCCAGGTGCGCACGATGTCCCTGCCCTGGGGGCGGATGCTGCACGGGAAGTTCTGGGCGAAGAAGCCCGGCTCGTCCTGGTAGCGCGTGCACCACAGGTTGCTCCCGCTGCTGTCCATCCACGTGTCGAAGACCTTCGTCTCGCCCTCGAACTCGGTCGCGTGGCAGGTGCGGCAGCCCGCCTGCTGGATCTCGGTCGGGGCGCCCTGCCGCCACGGCTGGTAGTACGGACCGGGCTTCGGCACGTGCGGCTCGCGGCAGGCCTTGCAGTACCAGATGGGGATCTCGGTGTGGTAGTAGCGCCTGCGGCTGACCGGCCAGTCGATGGTGATGGTGTCGAGCCAGTCGAGGAGGATCTGCCGGTGCTTGGCCGGGTGGAAGTCGATGCGCTCCGCGACGCGGCGCAGGTCCTCCACGGCCTCGACCTGCTTGACGTACCACTCCTTGAGGGAGATGATCTCGATGGGGGTCTTGCTGCGCTCGCAGATGGGCACCTGCTGCTGCGTGGCCTTGACCGCGGCCACGTTGCCCTGGGCTTGGAGGAGCTCGATGGCCTTGTCGCGGGCCTTCTTCACGTGCTCGCCGTGCAGGGGGCCAGCGGCCTCGGTCATCTTGCCGTCGGGGCCCAGCGCGGCGATGGGCTGCAGGCCGAACTTGCGGAACTTGTCCACGTCGCTGAAGTCGCCGTAGGAGCAGACCATCATCGCCCCCGTGCCGAACGCCTGGTCCACGCTCGGGTCGGCAAACAGGGGCACGCTGCGCGGGCCGAAGGGCTGGGGGAGCGCGACCTCGACCCTGCCCTGCTTCCCGTCGTGCAGGTGCTGGTACCGGGCATCCTCCGGGTGCACGAGCACCGCCTGGCAGGCCGGGATGAGCTCGGGGCGGGTCGTGGCGATGAGCAGCTCCTCGCTCCCCGCGCGCCAGCGCACCTCGACGAGCTTGCCCGGCCGCTCCTCGCGCAGGACCTCCGCATCCGCGATGGTCGTGCGGCAGTCGGGGCAGTAGTTGTTGGGGCGAAGCTCCTGCACGACCTGGCCCTTGTGCCAGAGCTCGATGAACGTGCGCTGCGTCAGGGCGCGGAACTCTGGGGCGTCGGTCTTGTACACGTGGTCCCAGTCGCAGCTCATGCCCACGCGCTGCGCCGTCGCGACCAGGTCCTTGCTGAACTGCTCGATCTCCTGCTCGCAAAGTTTCAGGAACTCGGCGCGGTCGAAGGTGTCCATCTTGCGGTTGTGCTTCTTCTCCACCACGAGCTCGATGTTGATGCCGTTGCGGTCCAGGCCGAACGGGAACAGCACGCGCTCCCCGAGCATGCGCCGGGAGCGGGCGATGACGTCGATGAGGGCGTAGTGCGCCACCGCCCCGATGTGCCACCGGCCCGAGGGGTAGGGCGGCGGGGTGTCGATGACGAAGCAGCGCTCGTCCGGGCGGACCGTGGCGAAGGTGGGCTCGAGGCGCTGGCCGCGCAGCTCCTCGACCACGGCGAGCTCGGCGCGCACGTCCCACGAGGTCTCGCGCAGCCGCGGCTCGGGCCTGGCAAGCGGCGCATCCGCCATGGGGCGGGGCAGAGCGGGGGCTCTTATAAAGGCCGCGGGCGGCGGCGGTCAAGGCACACACCGCAACGCAGATGGCCGGGGCCCCAGCCTCCAGGGGTGATGCGCCGGGTCGTCGCCCCAGGGCTCGCGCTGCTCCTCCTCGCCGGAGCGCTCGCAGGCTGCACTGCGCCCGCGAAACCGGTCTCGCAGGACCCGCTGCCGAGCGAGCCGGTCCAGCCCACGGCGCAGCCCGGCGGGCCGGACCTGCCCCCAACCGCGGCCTTCGACTGGTTCCCCCAGCAACCCGCGACCGGCGAGGAGGTGCGTTTCCTCGACCGCAGCAACGACCCCGACGACGGCGTCGCGGGCCGGGTGTGGCTGTTCGGCGACGGCACGACGAGCCGCCTGGCGAACGCGTCGCACGTCTACCTCGCGCCGGGGACGTTCACCGTCGCCCTGCTCGTCAGCGACCGCGCCGGCCTGACCGCGAACGCCTCGCACACCATCACGGTGCTTCCGGGCAACACGACGACCGTCCGCTATGGGCCGAGGCCGCACGCCGTCATCGCGCTCATCGACACCGGCATCAATCCCTACCACAAGGCGTACAGCCTGCCCGCAGCTCAGGCCAGCCCGGCGACGTTCCTCGACGGCTACCCGCTCGATGCCCGGCCGCTGAACCTCACCCTGGGCATTCCGTACGCCGATGCCGTGAAGGCCGACGACGCGGCGTGGAAGGGCGTGCAGACGAAGCAGCTC
>JAIVGT010000150.1 GCA_020201485.1 Halobacteriales archaeon | reverse complement strand
AGTTCGTGCTCGACGCGAAGAAGCCGGTCAAGGTGATGTTCGTCGGCGTGAACGGCACGGGCAAGACCACGACCATCGCCCGCCTGGCGCATCGCCTGAAGCAGAACGGCTACACGAGCGTGCTCGCCGCGGGCGACACCTTCCGCGCCGGGGCCATCGAGCAGATCAGCCTGCACAGCGACCGGCTCGGCCTGACGATCGTGAAGCACAACGCCGGGGCGGACCCGGCCGCGGTGGCGCACGACGCCATCCAGCACGCCCTGTCGCGCAGGAAGGACGTGGTGCTCATCGACACCGCCGGCCGGATGCAGACGAACCTGAACCTCATGGCGGAGATGAAGAAGATCCACCGCGTGGCCAAGCCCGACCTCGTCATCTTCGTCGGCGACGCGCTCGCCGGCAACGACGCCGTGGAGCAGGCGAAGAAGTTCGACGAGGCCATCGGCATCGACGCCGCCATCCTGACGAAGGTGGACACGGACAGCAAAGGAGGAGCGGCGCTGAGCATCGCGCACGCCGTGGGCAAGCCCATCCTCTTCCTCGGCGTGGGCCAGGACTACGACGACCTCATCCCGTTCGACCCGGACTGGGTCGTGGCCCGCATCTTCGGGGAATGAGCGCGACGCTCCGCGCAGGCCTGCCGGCAGAAACTACATCAGCCATGGCAAAGCTGGCCGCCCGGTCCCCATGCGCCTGGCCTTCGCCGCCGCGCTCCTCGCCCTCCTGACCCTGTCCCTGAGCGGCTGCACCACGCCGCCCGCCGCGCCCCCGCCGGCGCCAGGCCCGACATCGGCGGGCAGCGTCGCGTACGCCCTCGACTGCGGGCCGCGCGAGGACGGCTGGCCGGAGGGATGCATCTACCGCGCCTCGCACAACCCCGGCCCGAAGGAGGAGACCGCGGCCGCGGTCAACCCCAAGGACCCGAGGAACGTCGTCGCCGCGGCCAAGGACCTCGACCCTGCCATCAGCGACAAGTGCGTGTGGAACGGCATCTACATCACGAAGGACGGCGGCGCGACGTGGCGCGACGTGCACATCGGCGGCAACTTCAGCGACCGCCAACCGGGCGACCCCACGTACGGCTACGCGTGCAACACCGACCCCGACCTGGCCTTCGCCCAGGACGGAACGCTGTACTACGCCGTGGAGATGTACCAATACGACGCCGCGACCGCGGTGCCCGACCCGACGGGACTCGGCCTCGTCCCGGGCGGCAGCGAGTTCCTGCTCGCCAAGAGCACGGATGGCGGCCTGACCTGGCCCACGCTCACCATCGCCGAGCTGGGCGACGGCCTGGCCGTGTTCAACGACTACTCCCGCATGTGCGTCAGCCCGAAGACGGGCACGGTCGCCTACGCCACGGGCACGTACAACACGCCCGGCTTCCTCGTCGGCGCCGCCGGCGCGCCGGCGAGCGGCGTGTTCGTGACCGTGGTCACGAGCCACGACGGGGCGCAGACCGCCGACCCGCCGCAGCTCCTCACGAACCAGCAGGCGCCCGGGCAGCAGAACATCGGGGCCATCGCCTGCGCCCCCGACGGCACCATCGTCGTCACGATGTACGACGCCGCCGGCCAGGTGTTCCTGGCCACGAGCAACGACGACGGCCGCAGCTTCGACAACCCGGCCCCCGTGTTCCAGATGAACCCCATCGCCGGCACGCTGCCCAACACGCAGTTCCGCACCTTCAGCACGACGGAGCTGACCTTCGACAAGGGCAACCACCTTTGGATGACCTGGGCGGACAACCGCACGGGCAACGCGGACGTCATGGTCTCGCACAGCCACGACAAGGGCAGGACGTGGGACGACGCGGTGCGCGTCAACGACGACAACACCACGCACGCGCAGTGGATGCCCGACATCGCCGTGACCGCGGACGGGGTGGTGCACGTGTTGTTCATGGACCGGCGCTGGGACCCAGGGGACAGGCTCATCGACATGGCCTACGCGTACAGCAGCGACGACGGCGCGCGCTGGACGAACGTGCGCGCCACGAACGCGAGCTTCGACGGGGACCTGGGTGTGCACCAGGCCGGCTTCCCGTTCATCGGGGACTACCTCGGCCTGGACGCGGTGGGCTTCGACGTGTGGGGCAGCTTCCCGGACTGCGTGACCGGGACGTGCGTCATCGGCGCGCTGCACGCGCACCGCAGCACGCCGGGGAACGCGAGCGTCGTGGACCCCGACGCCTGACCCTCACGGCCAGAGCATGGCACGGCTCTGCTGCATCGCGCCCATGTAGGCCTGGGCCTCGGCCGGCTTCTCCGGGACCTCGCCGCTCCACGCCGCGTCGGCGATGCGCTGCGCGTCCTTGCCGTCGAGGTAGCCCCATCCCATCTGCGCCCAGGGGGCGAGCTCGGGCGCGCCATCGGCAAGGCTCCACGAGGTCGCGTCCCAGTACTGCGCCACGCCGTTCATGGCGCGGCGCAGCTCGGCGTTCGTCAGGCCGTCCGCGGCCAGGCCGGGACCGTTGACAGCGAGGAGCCTGCCTTGGGCGATGCCGTGGTCGTCCCCGGCGCGCGCGCGCAGCCAATACAAGGCCTGCGCGGCCGCACCGGCGACCGCCGGGCAGCTGAAGCTTGTGCCGTGCTCGACCTGCGTCGCGTCCACGCTGTCGCGCGTGGCGACGACCGGGCCATAGTCGCTGACCACGTCCATGGCCTTGCTGCTCGTGCCCGGGTCGCTGCTGCTGCCCGGGTACGCCCCGCCCACGCTGACGACCCAGGGCGGGCCGGCGATGGGGCCGGTCGCGCTCAGGCTCGGGTCGTTCCCGGCCGCGGCGAAGACCATGGCCCCGCGCTCCCACGCCAGGCGCGTTGGCGGGACGTAGCCGGCGGTCTGCGCGTCCAGCTCCTGCGGGACCGGGCTGTTGAGCAGGGGCCCGATGCTGATGCTGACGACGTCGATCCAGGGCTGGCTGCTGGCCCATGTGATGGCTTCCTCCAGCTCGTCCGCGCCGCTCTCGACCATGACGATGCTCGCGTCCGGGGCGTTGCGGGCCGCGGTGCTGCTCGTGCCCGTGCCGTGGCCGTCGTCGTCGAGGATGGGGTGCGTGTTGGGCTGGGCGTTGCCGAAGGTGCTGTTGCCGAAGCTGATGGCCCCGACGATGCGCGTGCCGGGGACGTAGTAGAGC
>JAIVGT010000149.1 GCA_020201485.1 Halobacteriales archaeon | reverse complement strand
GCTCCAGCGCGAGGACGGCGACCAGGTGGACGGCGTGCACATCCTGCGCTTCGGCGACGTGGTCGGGAACGCCACGGCCCTCCTCCGGCCCAGCCGCTACGACGTCCTCTGGCAGACCTCGTACACCCTGCCGGACGGCGCGTACGACGTCGTCGTCACCGGCCACGACATCCACAACAACAGCTTCGCCAGCCCGCCGCTCACCGTGCACGTCGCCGGCGTGGACCTCAAGGCGCGCGTGCCCAACCCGCCGGACGCGGCGGTGAAGCGCGCCGAGCAGCTCAGCCTGCACGCGGTCGTGCTCTACCCCGACCAGACCCCGGTCAAGGCCGGGACGTTCACCGCGCACTTCGTCCTCGACGCGAGCGGGGCGGAGATGGGCAGCGCGCCGTTCGTGATGCAGCGCGCCGGCTGGCTCCTGAACTGGACCCCGCCCGTGGGCGCGACGCTCGGCCACTACCGCGTCGTCATCGACGGCGACGACGGCCTGGGCGACAAGGCCGCGCCCCAGGAGGCGTTCGGCTTCGAGCTGGCCGAGGGCGTGCTGCAGCGCAGCTTCGCCTTCCAGCGCGGCGTGGCGAACCGCACGGAGCTCATCTCCTGGCTCCTGCCAGCGGACGGCAACGACACGGAGATGCACTTCACCCTGCGCGACGACCAGGGCGGGCAGCGCGACCTGGAGGCGGACCTGAGCAACGGGGCGTACCTGGTGAAGTGGCGGCCCCTGAAGGACGAGCAGCTGGGGCGCTACACGCTCGTCGCCGGCGGCATGGACGCGGCGCACAACGCCATCCTGGCCACGAGCCGCGGCCTGACCCTGCTCCCGGCGCAGATCGGCGTCGTGACCCTGAGCACCCCGGGCAACACGCTGAAGCCGGGCGATGCCGGCCGCTGGGTCTTCCAGCTGCAGTACGTCGATGGCACGGTCCTGCCTGCGAACCAGGCGAACCAGCCGCAGATCGCCATGCTGAGCGGCGACAAGGTCGCCGACCCGGCGCCCAAGCTCAGCGTCGAGGACGGGCACTGGGTCGTGACCTGGACCCCCATCAAGGGCAAGCACACCGGCGTGTTCCGCCTCGCGGTGGGCGGCCGCGACCAGAGCCTGAACGAGGTGCAGCTCAACTTCCTGCCCACGTTCCGCATCGACGAGGGCCCGCTCAAGGACATCCTCGGCGTGCCCGGGTTCGAAGCCGCGCTCCTGCCGGTGGCGCTGGTCGGCGCAGCGCTGCTCGTCCGGCGCAAGCGCGAGGATTGAGCCTCCTTTTTGGACCTGGGCCGTTCCGGGCGAGAGTTCCCCCTGGGCAGGCTGATGAGAGGATTCGTCCGAACAGCTTCGTCCTGCGGAGAAACGAACATGCCGCGCATTCTTATCGTCGACGACGAGGCCGATGTCGCGTCGAGCCTGGACGAGCTGCTCCGCACCTCCCTCCGCGACGCGCAGGTCGAGACCGCGGGCAGCTTCCGCCAGGGCTTCGTCAAGGCGGAGGCTGGCCGCTGGGACGCGGTCATGTGCGACCACCGCCTGCCCGACGGCAAGGGCAGCGACATCCTCGCGTGCGTGGCGCGCTCGCAGCCCGCGGCGGTGCGCGTCCTGATGAGCGCGCACTCGGACTTCGACATGATGCTGAGCGCGGTAAACCGCGCGCAGATCGACTTCTTCCTGCCCAAGCCCTGGGAGCCGGAGGAGGTCATCCGGGAGATGAAGGACCGGCTGCACATCACCGACCGCGACAAGGGCGAGGCCACGGTGCGCCGCATCGCCGGCATGGATTCCTTCCGCCGCCTGCCCCGCTAGCGGAGCACGAGCCAGAGCAGCGCGGCTTGGACGGCGAGCACGCCGGCGAGCGGGAGCAGGAACGCTGCCTTGCGCGTCTTGTGGCGCACGGCGAGCATGCCGAGGAGCAGCCCGGGCGAGCCGCCGGCCAGCGCGAGCAGGAGGAGGGTGCGCTCCGGCACGCGCGTCAGCCCGCGCACCGCCCGGCCCTTGTCGAGCACGCACGCGGCGAGCGCGGCGAGGCTGAGCAGCCCGACCCAGGCCCCGGCAGCCTCGGGCGGGCTCACACCGCCACCTTCGCCAGCCCCACCGCTTCCCGGAACCAGGGCGGGAACAGGTCCTTGTCCCGCCGCCAGAAGGCCTCGAACCCGGTGTCGAGCACGACGAAGTTCGCCCAATCCGTCTCGCTGCGCACGGCGCGCCCGTACGCCTGCGCGATGCTCCGGGCGACCTCGCGGTGCATCCACGCCTCGCCCATGTGCGCGTTGCGCGCCTGCACCCACGGGTCCCCGAGGTCGGGCCAGGGCATCTTCGCCAGGAGCTGCGTGCGGCACAGGTCGTCGCGCAGGTCCAGCCCCTCGTTCATGCGCACGCTGACGAACACCTCCTCCAGGCCGCGCATCCAGGCGCGCAGCGAGCCCTCGCGGTCCTCCGGGTCCTGGAGCACGTGGCGCACGCCGAGCATCTTCAGCTCGTCGCTCAGGGCGCGCGCCAGCTTGTGCGCGTGGGCGTGGACGATGGTCTTGCCATGGGTGTGGCGCGCGACCGCCTGCGCCATGCGCGGCATGGTGAGCTTGCGCTGCTCCAGGCTCATCGAGCCCACGAGGTCGAGCACGACCGGCCGGCGCTCCCGGGGCACGCGCAGGGGCATGCTCACGCGCGCCGTGGGGCGCTCGTCCAGCCCGACCTCGTGAGCGGTCGGGGGGGTGGCGGTCATGAGCACGATGCCCTTGCCCTTGCCCAGGAGCTTCTCCTGCAGGAACCTCCTGCCGGTGACGGGCACGTAGCGCACGCGGCGCTTCCCGTCCTTGGCGCGCGCCTCCTGCACGACCCACGGCTCGCCGTGCTGCTGCGCGTCGAGCTGCATCTCCACCATGCGCGTGAGCGTGCTGTGCCAATGGTCGCGCGCCTTGACCAGGGTCGCGGGCGCCCAGGGCTCCTTCCCCTCCCGCCGCGCCTCGTACGCCCAGTCATCCACCTCGTCATCGAGCGCGTCGAAGCGGGCGCGGGCGTGCTCGATGGCCCCCTTCATCCACGCCAGGTGCAGGTCGAACCCCGCCCCTTCCTTGGGCAGGTCGAAGTCGGCCTCGCCGAACTCCAGCGCGACCTGGCGCGCCACGCTGCCCTCCAGACCGTGCGCCTCGTC
>JAIVGT010000148.1 GCA_020201485.1 Halobacteriales archaeon | reverse complement strand
CGCCGCGGTTTCCACCATCGTAGAAGCCTTGAAGAGACTCGCCTACACCGCAGTTCAGCGGCCTGCACCTGGCGACCGCGCGCCGCCTCGGCGAGACGATGCTCTCCTCCGACCGGCTCTTCCCCCTGCTCCGCACCGCGCCCAGCATGACCACGAGGACGATGGCCAGGGCGAGGTCGCGCACGACGCGGCCGAGGGGGCGGAGCGGGATGAACATTGCGGGCCCACGGACGGGACCCCGCGCATGCGCAAACCCGCGCAGCCTGAGCGCGGCTCAGCGTCGGGCGAGGTGCTCCGAAGCCAGCGCGGCCGGACCGGGCCCCGAAACTCCCGCCGCGGGTTTCTCGGTCTCGGGAATGGGCCATTGTGGGAAGAGTGGAAGCGGCTTGCCTCGCCGGCGGCGAACCATGCGCGCGGTCGAGCGTGCAGCGTTCCCGCCGCGGGCACTCGGAGCGCGCCAGCGCCAGCGCCGTCGAGGCCATGTTCCTCGCCACGTTCGTGCTCATCAGCCTCGCGATCGTAGGTGGCCTGCTCCACCCATCCGAGACCACCCCGAACTCCTCCTACCGCCCGGTGCAACTCGACGCGGCCGACATCCTGCAAGGCTGGTCGCAGCTCTCCACGGGCGACGCATACCAACACCTCCTCGACAAGATCATCGCCAAGGCGTACACGGGCAACACCACCGACCTCGACCGGAGCCTGGAACGCGCCTTGCCCCCCGGCGCCGGGCACCGCGTCTGGCTCGACAACGGACACGCGCGGAAACTCCTCGCCGGGCCGACGGAGACCTCCGTGCGCCAAGCCGTGAGCGCCACGCAGCTGTGGCACCCCGCGTGGGACTACGTCGCGACCATCCCCGGATACGACGCCGTGCCCCCGCTCATGGCAGTGCCGTTCGAGAGCGTGGCCGTGGCGCAAGGCGCCCTCGTCCAGGAAGCGGGCATCCCGGTCCTCGTCAACCTCACGACGAGCAACGGCACCTACCAATCCGCGTTCGTGACGAGCCTAGGCGAGGCCCCGAGCGTGAGCCTGACGCTGCAGGACGCGGACGGGAACCAGGGATACACGTTCACCGACCCGCAGGTCCTCCCGAACATCACCATCCCCGTGTACAGCAACGCAGCGAACGGGCCGCCGGTGAGCGCCAACTTCACCGTGCCGAGCGGGGCCCTGGCGTTGAACGTCAGCGCGACCGCGACGGGCGTGGGGTCGTCGTACACGCTCACCCTGACCGAGCCGGGGAAGGCGACGCACGCCTACACCGTCACGCCCAGCCTGCCGCTGAGCGTCGTGCTCGCCTCGCCGATGAGCGGGTCGTGGAACCTGACCGCGGTGCAAGGAGCGGTCCGGCCGTCGGCGAGCACCGTCGGGCTCACCGCGCTCCAGCCGCACGCGAACGTGGACTGGGTGGTGACGGTGAACGAGACCGCTGGCAAAGCGCTGCCCGCGGGCAGCATGCTGGTCGTGCGCTTCCCCGCGCCGTTCGACGCGTCCGGGCAGAACACGACGCAGGGCGGGTGGCAGGACATCGCGTGGACGAGGACGGCGGACGGGGGGAGCGAGGTCACGGCCCGGCTCGCCACAGCCCTCAGCGGCGCGACGCGCAGCTTCACCGCCTACGGCGACCGGGGCTTGAACCCGTTGAGCGCGCTGAACGTCGTGCGCGCGTGGATGAACACGACCGACACGGCGAGCCGGAGCACGTTCGTCGTGACCGGGGTCAACGCCCTGACGACGCCGGTGGGGAACCCGGTGCAGCATCAGCTGTACGTGAGCGGCCCGAAGCCGATGCGGCCCGGGGCGTGGGCGAACTGGGCGTTCACGCTGACGTATCCGAGCGCGGTGAGCAACCCGGCGCTGACGGAGACCTTGCAGGGGATGGAGGTGTGGACGCCGGGCGGGGAGGACATCTTCGGGTCGTTGACGCAAGCTGAGCTTGCGGAATGGAGCAAACCAGAGCCGGGACATCTCCATTGGGCGCCGCGTATTACGGAGAGCGTACCGATGAATGGAATGCAAACGATTCCACTATCGTACATCGCGAACGGCTCGACCACTCCCACCGAGCCCACCATCCGCGTCCCCATCAACTTCGACAACGACTATGCCGACACGTTCTTCGATCAAGCAGAGCAGGCGTACGTCTACAAGGGTGCATTTCCGCCTGCATCTCCGGCCGAGGCCAAGAACGGCGCTACGGTGCCCTTGGGAACAGGCCCGGTCAATGTGACCAATCGGATGTACGCGCGGAGCGCACTCCTCCAAGGTCAGGGCAAGTACAATGTGAGTTACGCCGTGCCGTTGTCAACCTACGCGGATGCCCTCAAGCTCGGCCTGTTCGAGTGCAACCTGACCATCGACACGCCGAAGCTCCGCATCGGGGAATCCACCAGCATTACGGTCAATTTCACAGGACTCTTGGCGCGGCTCGCGCAAAACATGGACTCGTGGGGCATTGACATCGACGTGTACGATCCTGCGCAGCCCTTCGCGCCCCTTGCGGAATGGAAAAGCATGCTGACGGCAAGCGTTTTCTACGGGAGTCCGCAACTCAGCAGCGGGACGTTCAGCATGACGTTCCTCGCCGGTGATGATTCCTTCTACGGGCCCCACGTCGTCGTCGCGCAGGGACACTTCCGGCTCATGGACGGCGGAACCAGTGTCCCAATCATGGCTAGGCGAATCGCCGTCATCAACGTCGTCCCGGACGGGGGCCAGGCGGAGACGTCGCTGTATTGGGTCATCCTCGAAGCCTGGATGCCGGATTGGTCGTAGGCCGGGACGCGTCGAGGCTGGCGCGTGAAGGCTTATCCGGTTGGGATGCGATGCTCCGCGCGGGGTTTGCGTGAGGCTCGTCGCATTGGCCGCGCTGGTCATGGTCGCCCCGGTCGCGTTGGCGTTGCCGTTGCCCGCAGTCCCAGTGGTGCACGCGGTCCCGGTGTTGGACCCGAGGCTGTTGACAGATGTGCAGGGCGCGTACAGCCTGGGCTTGACGAGCCACGGGGAGCCGATTGTGTCGAACGGCTTGTCCGTGTGGAAGTACAACACCGATGCCTCCATCGCGTGGGAAAAGGACATCGGTAGTGGTAGCGTGCAAGTGACGGTCGATGCTATGGACCGCATCATTGTCGGCGCGGCGACGACTACCCAAG
>JAIVGT010000147.1 GCA_020201485.1 Halobacteriales archaeon | reverse complement strand
TCCTCGCCCTGCGCAGCCCTCCGCCCCCGCCTCAGCCCGTGCTCCCGAGCGCCATGCCCGCGCGCAAGCTGCTCGCGACCGGCGGCATCGGCGGCGCGTGCGGCGCGCTCGCCGGCCTGCTGCCCGGCCTGAGCACGAGCGCGGGGAGCGTGCTCGCCGGCGTCGTGCGCCCGGGCGGCGGACACGAGGAGTCGCTCGTCACGCTCAGCGCCGCCGCGAGCAGCGAGGCGGTCCTCGGCGCGCTCGCCCTCGTCCTCCTCGGCCGCGCGCGCAGCGGAGCGATGCTCGCCGTGCAGCAGCTCGTCCCGCCCGCGCCGAGCGCCTGGCCCCTGATGCTCGCGGGCCTGCTGGCGGGGCTGGCCATGGGCGTGCCCGTCGCGCTCCTCACCGCGCGCGCCCTCGCGCCCCGGTTCCACCGCATGCCCTACCGCGGGCTGAGCGCCGGCACGTTGCTCGCGCTCGTGCTCCTGACGTGGTGCTTCACAGGCTTGCCCGGCATGGCCCTCCTCGGCCTGAGCGCCCTGGCCGGCGTGCTGCCCTGGTTCTGGGGCGTGCGGCGCGGCCACCTCATGGGTTGCCTGCTGGGTCCGCTCCTCCTGGCCAGCTGGGGCTGAGCTTCGCGCAGCCCAAGTCGGGGTCGCACCGCGGGAGCGGCGGCGGGCCGGGGTCGGGCGGATGCTGCGCCGCGACCTGGCCTTGCGGCGGTTCGTTCCGCTCCGGCCACATCACGCCCACGAGGATGGCGACCAAGAGCGTCCATCCCAGGAGCCGGAACAAGGGGTGCACGGGTCCAGGTGCGCCGAAACCCCATGAAAAGCTTGGCGTGGCGAGGTTGGAGCCAGTCGCCCCATCACGGCGAGTGTCCTGGCCGCATCCGCTGCTCCAACAGGCGTTGCGCCTCGGCGCGCACGTCGCGCCCGCGCTCGCGCGCGGCGAGGAGCAGCGCCGCGTCCTCCGCGAGCAGGCCCTTGGCCATGGCGCGCCACGCCTGCGCGCGCTCCTGCAGGAGGGGGTCGGCCTCGGTGCGCTGCGCCGCGTCGAGCGGCTCGCGCAGCGCCGCCTCGCTCCCCCGGAAGCCCATGGGCAGCTCGACCTGCCCGGTGTCGAACGCCAGGCGCAGCTCCTCGCCCTCCTGGGTGAGGAGCCCGGCCTGCACGGCGCGCTCCGCGAGCTGGGCCGCCTGCTGCGGCGGGTACCAGTTCAGGTCGAGGCTGAGCAGGTACTTGAACTCGTTCCGCGGCATGGCCTCCTTGCCCTTGCGGCGGAAGGCGAAGGCGACCACGCGGCGCAGCTCGCTCATCGCCAGTCCTCCCACGCTGCCCCCACGAGGCAGCCCCGGTAGCCCATGGCCTCCACCTCCCGCGCATCCGCGGTGTCGCGCACGCCGCCGGTGAACCAGCGGTCGAGGCCGGAGCTGTCGAAGCGCGCCGCGATGCCCTTGTCGAAGCCGCGCCGCGTGCCGGTGCGCGCCAGGTCGATGACGACGATGCCCAGGTTCAGGTCCTTGGCGATGGCGCGCGCGTGGCCCTCGTCGCCGCGCACGAGCGGGTTGGGCACGAACGCCCCGTTGTGCTCCAGGCCGAGCCAGACCGCGTCGCTCATCTCCGCCAGCTCGCGCAATTCCTCCTCGCGGGCCAGCGTGCTCCAGCGCATCGTGATGCGCTCCGCGCCGGCGACGAGCACGTCCATGGCGTCGGTGGCGAAGCGCGAGCCGGCATCCGCCCACACGTTGCCCTTGTCCGCGCACTTGCGCAGCGTGTCCAGGTCGGCCTTGTTGCGCTGCAGGCCATCCAGGTCCACGATGCTCACCAGGCCCTTCGCCGCCAGCTCCCGGGCGCGGGGCACGGGCTCCGCGGCCAATGGCTCCCAGCTCCCGGGCTGGACGAGGCGGCGCCGCTGCAGGGTGAGCTGGGGGATGGTCTCGAACGCGCCGGGCTCCACGATGCGCGAGCGCGGGGCCCGGGCAAATAGTTAGCGTGGAGGAGAACCACTCAGTTCGCCCATCACTCGTCATGCATCGGCGGGGCGTTCCTCATCATCGTGGCGCGGGTCCAAGGCGGGCCCGGGCCATGAGGCTTACGCCGTCTTCGCCACGCGCGTGAAGGCGGCCCGGCCGTTCGCGTCCACCGCCGGCAGCGTGGGCGGCGGGTGCACCTCGAGCAGGGGCCGCATCTTGTGCCGCTGCACGAAGGCGGCGAGCGTCGTGGGGTCCTCGGGGTCGAACGGGTCCTGCAGCAGCGGGCCGGCCCGCACGAGCACGGCGTGGAACTCCGGCACGGCCATCGCGTACAGCACGCGCGCCCGGACCGCGGCCTCGTCGCCTTGCCCGTCGGGGAACTCCCACACCCGGGTGAAGCGGTTGCCCTGCACGAAGAGGGCGTCCATGCTCGCCCCCATGCGCTCCGCCGCGAGGCGCGACGCGGGCTCGTCGTGCAGCACGCGCTCCAGCTCCGCCTCCTTCCCCGGCCTGGCCGTGAACGAGATGCCGAACAGCATGCGGCTCGCTCCCGCTTGCCAAGCTGCCTGTGCGGCTTTGTGCCTTGCGCAACCCTTCAAGTGGGGCTACCGCTGCAGCCAGGCCGCGACCTCGGACGGAGGCATGCACCCGTCTTCGGTGATGAACGCCGTCACGAAGCGGGCCGGGGTCACGTCGAACGCCGGGTTGCGGGCGTGCGTGCCCGCGGGCGCGAGCCGTTGGCCGTGCAGCTCCAGGACCTCGGCCTCGCTCCGCTCCTCGATGGGGATGCCCCCGCCCGACGCGCAGGCCGCGTCGAACGTGCTGCGCGGCGCGGCCACGTAGAACGGCACGCCGTGCTCGCGCGCCAGGACCGCCTTCTCGTACGTGCCGATCTTGTTGGCGAAGTCGCCGTTGCGCGCGACGCGGTCCGCGCCCACGATGCACACGTCCACCTCGCCCCGCTGCAGGAAGTGCCCGGCCGCGTTGTCCGGGATGACGTGGTGGGCGATGCCCTCCATGCCCAGCTCCCAAGCGGTGAGGAGCCCTTGGAGGCGCGGCCGCGTCTCGTCGCACAGCACGCTCAGCGCCTTGCCCTGCCGGTGCGCGACGCGGAGCGGGGCCAGGGCCGTGCCCCAGTCCACGGTCGCTAGCGCGCCGGCGTTGCAGTGCGTGAGGACGCGCGCGCCGGGCGGGAGGAGGGGCGCGCCGTGCTCGCC
>JAIVGT010000146.1 GCA_020201485.1 Halobacteriales archaeon | reverse complement strand
GAGCGGGACGGCGCGCGAGCCGCCGGCGCCTGATCCGGTAGCTATAGTTTCCATCGAGGAATCGCCCGACAGTTCGTTCGCGCCGATTGGGGAAAATGGCATGCTCGCCGCGGGCCACGATGGTGTCGGGTCTGCCACATGCGCCGTGCCGCCCTCATCGCCCTCCTCGTGCTTCTCGTCCCGGGCCACGCCAGCGCGGAATGCGAGGACCAGTGCCTGCCCAAGTCCGTGACCATCGTCGCGACCGTCGCGGGCAAGGTCGTCGTCGTCCAGGCCGGCACCGATGCCGAGTACTGCGGACCCAGCGACGTCTTCGTGCAAGTCGGAATCCGCGCGGCGTACTGCCCCGCGGCGGAATGAGGTGCCCCCATGTCCCCCAAGTCCCTGCTCGTCCTCGGCCTGATGATGACCGCCTGCCTCGCGCTGCCCGCGGCGAGCGCGACCGTGGCGTGCACCGCCGCGTGCGCCGAGGTCACGGTGCAGAACAACTTCACCGTGAACTACCGCACGTGCGACAGCCACGACACCGTGTTCCTGCAGGTCGCGCTCTACGCTTCCTACTGCAGCGGCGGCAACAGCACCGGCCCCGGCCCGGGCCCGATCGGCATCCCGGGCGCGCAGTGAGGGGGCGGCCAGCCCCCAACCTTTTTCTCCCTTGCTCGCTTAGCGTTGCCCGCCGTGGCCATCGAAGACCAGATCGCCGACATCGAGGCGGAGATCGGCAAGACGAAGTACAACAAGGCCACGAGCCACCACATCGGCAAGCTGAAGGCCAAGCTGGCCGCCCTGCGCGAGGAGCAGGTCAAGCGCGCCAGCGCCGGCGGCAGCGTGGGGCGCAGCTTCGCCGTGGCGAAGAGCGGCCATGCCACGGTGGCCTTCGTGGGCTTCCCGAGCGTGGGCAAGTCCACGCTCCTGAACAAGCTCACGGGCACGGAGAGCGAGGTCGCGGCCTACGAGTTCACCACGCTCACCATCATCCCCGGCCTGCTGGAGTACCGCGGGGCGAAGATCCAGCTCCTCGACATGCCGGGCATCATCCGCGGCGCGGCGCGCGGCAAGGGCCGCGGCAAGGAGGTGCTCAGCGTCGCGCGCGGCGCGGACCTCATCCTCGTCATCGTCGATGCCTTCAACCCGGGCCAGCTCGAGGCGTTGGAGGGCGAGATCAACACCGCCGGCATCCGCATGAACACGAGGCCGCCGCACCTGCAGATGGTGCGGGGCGACAAGGGCGGCGTGACCTTCCACCCCACGACGAAGCAGAGCCACCTCACCGAGGACCTGGTGCGCGACATCTGCCACGAGTTCGGCATCGTCAACGCGCACATCATCGCCCGCGAGGACGCCACCCCGGAGCGCCTCATCGACTTCCTCGCCGGGAACCGCGTGTACAACCGCGGCGTCATCGTCATCAGCAAGACCGACCTCGTGGACCCGGAGAGCGTGCGGGAGCAGACGCGCGTCTACCAGAAGCTGGGCTGGCAGGTCGTGCCCATCAGCGCCGAGACGGGCCAAGGCATGACGGAGCTGAAGGAGTCCATCTACAACACCCTCGGCTTCATCCGCGTCTACCTCAAGCCGCCCGGCAAGGAAGCCGATTTCAAGGAGCCGCTCATCGTGAAGCAGGGGAGCACGGTGAAGGACGTGTGCGAGTACCTGCACCGGCAGATGGCGGAGAAGTTCCGCTTCGCCCTCGTCACGGGCAAGTCCGCGAAGTTCAAGGAGCAGACCGTGGGCCTGGAGCACGTGCTGGCGGACGAGGACGTGCTCACCATCGTGCAGAAGCGGGGATAGTCGCGGAGACGCCGAGGCCCTGCCCGCGAGGGCCGAGGCGGGAACGCGATGACGTTGCTCGGCGAGATCTCGGGCTCCTCGCTGCGGGGCAACGCGGTCCGCGTCGCTGCGGCTCCGCGTCCCGCGGCCCCGCTCGGAGCCCTCGACGACGCATCGTTGGAGCGCGCTGCGCAGCGAGAAGACGCAAAGCCGTCCGGTGCGCGCAGGCAATCTTTATCCTGCATGGTCTTCGTGCCGGGGCGAGGCGACGCATGCTTCGGCCGATCGTCATCCTCGCGATCCTCACGCTCCTCGCGCTGCCGGCGAGCGCGGCACCGCTCATCGTCGCCTCGCAGGGCGCGCCCGACCTGGACAGCTTGCAGTCGTGCAGCGTCGACATGCAGCACCCGACGTGCACATTGTACGCGTACACCGACCCGGCCTTCCCGTCCTGGACCACCGGCGTCAGCCTCTCCGCGCTCTTCGCCGGCTCGGTCCGCATGACGCTCGACGGCTCGAACAGCGGGCATTTCGAGGGCGTGTGCGACTTCGTCACGCCGCCAGGCGCGCTCGTCCCCGGCATGGTCGCCTTCCACGGGCCCCCTGGAGGCGCGTTGACGTTCGTCTGCACGCTGGGCGGCCTCGAAGCCCAGGTCCTGGACGCGCAGTTGCCATCGACCGGGGGCATCGTGCCGCCCGTGGGCTCCGCGACGTGCCTGCTCAACACCTAGGCCAGTCCCAGTTGCTCCCTGAGCGGCCTGGACCTCGGAGCGTTCGTGCCGGCTGCACCGTCCCCGCGGGACCCCACACCGGCCATCGGCGGTGCAACGTGCCTGCTTGCCGCCTTCTAGAAGCCTCGGTCCGCCACGCGGCTGAACGTCGGGTCGTCGAGGAGCAGCAGGAACAGCCCGGTGGTGACCAGCCCGAGCGCGAACAGCCCGAGCGCCAAGCCTTTGCTGCGCGGCCAGACCTGGGCCGCGGCGATGGCCCCGCCGATGAACCCGCCGAAGATGGGCAGGAGCACGACGGATGGCGGCACGCGCGCCTCGCCCTCGGTCATCGGCGGAGCGAAGGCCTGCCCTGTCTTGAAGCCTCGCCCCGCGAAGGCTCAAGAGCCCGGCGCGCATCGCGCTCCGATGGCCTCGCCCCGCCTCGCCGCGTTCGCCGAGGAGCTGCGCCAGGCGATGAAGGAGCAGCAGCCGCGCGCCGAGCAGCTCATCCTGCGCGTGCCGGGCGAGGGGCATGCCGCGCTGGACGCAGCGTCGGAGGCGGAGCTGCTCATGGCCATCGGCGGGAGCCTGGGCGAGCCGGTCAACGCCTGGGTGCAGGCGGTCCAAGCCCTGGCCACCACGGAGCGCGCCTGGGGCCCGAGCGAGGGCGCGCGCCGGCACGCGCAGGAGTTCGCCGC
>JAIVGT010000350.1 GCA_020201485.1 Halobacteriales archaeon | reverse complement strand
GTCCCACAGGGGCTCGGCGGGCCGGGGCGCGCCCACGACGCCGACCTGCGCCGCCGGGCTGGGGATGGCAGGCGCGTCGGGGAGGAGCGTGGTCCAGAGGCTGAGCGCCGCGGGCTCGCCGTCGGATTCCACGAGCACGCCCAGGGTCCGCTGCGCCGGAGGCATGGCGAAGCGCAGCTCCAGGACCTGCTGCCCGTCCCAGCCGTGGTCCGTGCTCCGGTAGTCCGAGGCCACGCTCCAGGACAGGCCCGTGGCGCCGAGCGCGGTCCAGGCCCCGCTGCCCGTCGCCGGGCGGAGCCTCGCCTCCGTGCCCGGCAGCCCCTCGCCCAGCCAGCGGACGCGCACCACGTGCGCCGCCTCGCCGGCATCCCAGGCGTCGAGGAGCACGGCGCGCGCGACCTGCGCCCCGCTCGGGGAGCGGAGCGTGGCCGAGCCGGGGTCCTCGAGGACGAGCGCTTGGCCGACGGGCATCGCCAGGAGCAGGGCGAGGGCCAGCATCCTCACCATGCCACCCCCGCGACGACGACCCGCACGCGCTGCGCGCCGGCGAGCGACGCCGGGTCGAGCGCGAGGCG
This sequence comes from Halobacteriales archaeon, assembly GCA_020201485.1. Taxonomy (GTDB): domain Archaea; phylum Thermoplasmatota; class SW-10-69-26; order JACQPN01; family JAIVGT01; genus JAIVGT01. The sequence goes on along the minus strand of JAIVGT010000350.1, from coordinate 2,622 downwards.
CAGCGTGGCCTGCTCCTGGGCGCGCAGGAGCGGCGCGGCCTCGAAGTGCGCGCGGCCCGCGGCGAGCGGCGCGCGGAGCTCGGTCCCGTTGGGCAACGCGAGCCGGACCTCGCCCGTCGCCGGCACGCCGTCGAGGACCACGTCGAGCGCGGCGACGGGTCCGTTCCCTGCCGCCCGGACGGTGAGGTTCGCCGCTCCTCCGGTCAGGGCCAGCTCCCCCGGCGCGTCGAGGGCGATGCGGAAGCGCAGCCCGAGGTTCACGGCGAGGGCGCGCGTGGCCTGCCCGCCGTGCGCATCCTCCGCGCGCACAGTCACGGTGTAGCGGCCGTGCTCCGCGCCCTCCGCCGGCTCCAGGGCCACGTCGCGCGTGGCCGCGGGCCAGGTGCCGGTGCCGTTCCAGGCCTGGACGCGGCCGGCCCAGTCGCGCACCTCGACGAGCACGCTCCGGACCTCCTGCTCGACCTGCGCGGCGTTGGCGTCATCGGCCTGCAGGCGGAGGCGGAGGGCACCGCGCGCCGTGGGGTGAAGCCAAGCCTCGCCGAGGATGGGCGCGTCGCGGATGGCGAGGCTGGCCTCGAGGGTCGGCGCCACGTTGCGGCCAGGCAGCGCGAGGCTCGTCGCCGCTTCGCCGAGGAGGAGGGAGGCGTTGCCGCCCTCGGCCGGCCAGCGCGCCGGGAGGCGGAGGGAGACGTTGACGTGCCCGCGCGCGTCGGGCTGCAATGCGATCCTGTCCCAGGGCGTGGCCAGGGACACGTTCGCCGCGTCGCCCGCCACCAGGTCCGCCTCGACGACGATGGTCGTGCCCGGCTCGCCCGTCCCGTTCGCCCAGGCGTGCAGGACGCGCGGCGCGGGCAGCACGTCGAAGCTCGTCGAGGCCAGGGTGCTCGTCGCGGACACGCTCAGGCGGTACGTCCCTTCGGGCACGCCGGCGGCGGGAGCGACCTCGACCGGCAGGTGCAGCCGGCCCGTGCCGTTGAAGGTCTCGTAGGGGAACGCCGTCGTCCGGGTCCCCTCGGGTCGCAGGTCGAGGTCGAGGGCCGTGGTCCCGGCTTGGCCGGCGACGATCACGCGCCAGCCCGGGTCCTCGACGCGGACCGAGCCGCGGTAGAGTTGGGCGTGCAGCAGGCCGAGGGCGTGGATGTCGCCGTCGTCCAGGGGCCCGGTGCCGAGGTTGCGGTCCTCGACGATGAGCTCGCCCCGGAGGGGGGCGCTGCCCGGGCGCACGCTCGGCCCGAGGGCGAGGAGGGCGGCGGGCGCGCTGTCGGTGATGACGAAGGTGCGCTCGATGGTCGCGCTGCCCGTGCCCTCGGCGGTGATGGAGCAGGAGTAGCTGCCTTCCTTCATCGGGGCGAGGTCGAAGCGGTCCTCGAGCGTCGCCGACGTGCCCGTCGCGGGCCCTTCCAGGCTGCGGGCGAACACCGGGACGCGCCCGACGGGCTCGACGCGGGCGTAGGTGAAGGTCACGCGGCGCACGTCGCGCAGGCCGTCGGCGTCGGCGACGACGACGCGCGTGATAAGGGCCGTGCCCGGGCTCTTCGGCTTCCCGTCGGAGTTCACCGTGTCGTTCACGAAGCGCAGCGTCGTCGGCGCGCTCGCATCCACCGGCGGCGGGGCGGGGACGGGAGGGGGCGAGGGCGCGACGGCGAGGTCCACCGCGGCGCTGTCGTTGCGCACCTCGGGCACGCGCACGTCGAGCGCGGCCTCGGCGCTCCCCGCCTCCGCGGCCAGGCGGAGCAGGATGCGGTAGTCGCCCGGGCCGTACGCGGCTTCGAAGGTGACGTTCCACGCCGCGCCGTCGGGCGCCATCGTCGCGTCGCCGCTGCCGGCGTCCCACGCCAGGGCGGAGGTCGCGTTCGCCGGGGTGTGCTCCGCGCGCAGCGTCCAGTGCGCGGTCCCCCCAGGCCCGAGGAGCGTGGCACGCAGCGGCAGCCGCAGGTCCGGGTCGGGCGCGCCCGCCGTGAAGCCCTCGATGCGCGGCCCGGGCGAGGCCGCGGCGAGGCTCGGAGCGAGGAGCGCGAGGCTGAGCAGGAAGGTCGGGATGCGCATGGGCGCGCGGAGCGCGCATGGGTGGGATGTGGTTTGTCGCGCGATGGCGACGACAACCACCCCCTGGCGCGATGGCGCGGCCTAGTTCAGAGGACAAGAACAAGACGCGCGCAGTTCCGCGTTCAGCTGAGGCCGAAGGCGCGGGTGAGCAACGCCGCGTCGCCCGCCGCCGCCGCGCTCGCGTGGTCGAGCGTCGCCTGCTGCGCGCCAAGGGCCTGCGCCTGGAGCTGCGCCTGCTGCACGATGGCCACGCCGCCCATGGAGCCCGCTTGGCACGCGTCCGTGCGCGCCAGGGCGCCGACGCTCGTGCAGGTCGAGGCTTGGCTGGCGACGGCGACGCCCGCGCCCATGGCTACGCCCGCCGTGCTCAGGTCGAGGCCGGCGTCCCGCACCGCGCCCGCTTCCGCGAGCTTCGTGCTCGCGATGCTGCCCAGGCCGTCCGACGCGACGTTGGCCACGAGGGCCACGCCGCGGATGCTGGCCGCGCCGAACGCGCCGGTGTCGGTCAGGAGCTGCCGGGCCTGGTCCGTCGGGATGGCGATGCCGTCGCCCATCGGGTCCGGCACGGGCACGCCC
>JAIVGT010000349.1 GCA_020201485.1 Halobacteriales archaeon | reverse complement strand
TTCCTGGAAGGCGCGCCGCTTCTGGTTGCGCTGGTTGAGCACGAGGATCGCGACCGCGTGCCCGACCTGGGCCGCAATCTTCCCCGGCCCCATCTTGATGTCCTTGCGCACGACGATGACCATCTTGTAGGCGAAGTCCACGGGTCACCGGTCCAGGACCATCATGCCCTTGTCGTCGAAGCGCAGCGTGTCCTCGTGCTCCTTGCGCCACGCCTCGCCCCGCTCCTCGGCCTGCTTCCAGTCGATGCCGTCGTCGCAGATGATGTCCGGCCCGTACTCCTGGATGTGGGAGCGCGGCACGAGCAGGAACTTGCCCTGCGCCTTGACCACGACGTCGCTCGCCGTCACGCGCACGCTCTCCCCGATGGCCGTCATCTGCTCGTTGTACACCTTGCGTGCGACGAGGCGCTGGTCGCTGCTCGGCGTCGCCTCCATCTTCGGCGTGGGCGTGGCCAGGATGCGCTTCATGCCGACGAAGACCACGGCGAACGAGGCGAGGACGAGGGCGCCGAACAGGAGCGCGGTGGTGTCGAGGGCCACGAAGCTTCATGAAGCCGGCTCGCTTACTTCAACCTGGCGATGACGCAGCGCGACGTGCTCGTGGTCGGTGCCGGGCCGGTGGGGGCGCAGGTCGCGCGCCTCCTGGCGGCGCGCGGGCACGACGTGCTCATGGTCGAGGAGCACGCGCGCGTCGGTCAGCCCGTGCAGTGCGCCGGCCTGTTCACACCCGCCATCTTCGACCTCGTGGATTTCCCGGAGCGCGAGGTCCACCTCAACGACATCCGCGGCGCGCACGTGCGCTCGCCCACCGGCCAGCTCATCGCCTTGGACGCGGGGAAGATCATGGCCCACGCCATCAACCGCGGCGGCTTCGACCAGGCGTGCGTGCGCCGCGCCGAGCTCGCCGGGGCGGAGGTGTGGACGAGTGCCAAGGCGCTGCGCTTCGATCGGCACGAGCGGGGCGTGCGCGGGACCATCCACCGCTCTGGCCGGGAGCAGGCCGAGGTGGACGCGCGGCTCGTCGTCGGCGCCGATGGCGCGGCGAGCACGGTGGGCCAAGCGTTCGGCCTGCCCCGCGCGAAGGAGGTCGTGAGCTGCTACGGGGCGCAGATGCGCGGCATGACCGACCTGACCCTGGACCGCGTCGAGATGTTCGTGGGCAGGAAGGGCTACCCCGGCTTCTTCGGGTGGATCGTCCCGCAGGGCGAGGGGCACGGCATGGTGGAGCTGGGCGTGCACATGAGCCCGCGACCGGCGAAGCAGCATTTCGCGGACATGCTCCAGGACAAGGTCGTGGCCCCGTTCACGCACGCCGCGGAATCGTTGTACGAGGTCGCAGCCGTGATCCCGTTCGGCCCCAAGGCGAAGACGACGGCGGAGCGCGTGATGCTCGTCGGGGACGCGGCGGCCCAGGCCAAGCCGACGAGCGGCGGCGGGGTTTACACCGGGATGAAGTGCGCCGCGCACCTCGTCGAGGTCGCCGACGAGGCGCTCCAGGCCGATGACGTGGGCGACGCCCGGCTCGCGGCGTACCACGAGCGCTGGACGGCGGACGTGGGCAAGGAATTGCGCATCGGCGCGCGCCTGCGCAAGGCCTTCATGCACCTGCGCGACGACGAGATGGAGGCATTGTTCGGCGTCCTGAGCAAGCCGGAGTGCATCGCCCTCATCCAGCAGCTCGGCGACATCGACCACCCGAGCAAGCTCGCGGCGCGCCTCCTGCGCGAGGAGCCGGCGCTGCTCCGGTACACCGCGCCCGCCGTCGCGCGCAGCATCTTCGGTCAGGGCTGAGCCTGCCTTGCCGCGCCTGCGCTTCCGCACGACGAAGAACGCGGCGATGCCGATGGGGATGAGCAGCAGCGCCAGGAACACGTACCAGAACTGCGCGAGCACGAACGTGCCCGTGACCGCGACCGTGAACGTCGCCTCGGCGTCGTCCGACTCCGGCGTCACGAGCACGACCTCGCGCCCATCCTCCGTCGTCTGCTCGGCGCGTGCGTGCGTGAGCTCCAGGTCGCTGAGCGCGATGCCGGGCGGCAGCGCGACGCGATAGGTCGTGTCCATGCCCGGCACGCGCGGGATGCTGAGCGTCACCGTGTGGTGGAACAGCACGGGACCGATGGCGGCCGCGGTCATGCGCGAGGCCTGTGGCGCGAGCGGGATGCGCACCTCGCCGTGCAGGTCGTACGCGATGGGCGGGTCGCCGTCCAGCGGTGAGGTCACGTGCGAAAGGTCCAGCGTCCCGGGCGCGAACCCGCCATCGAGCACGGGGGGCGCGTCGGTGAGCCCGGCGAGGCGCGCCGCGGCCAAGCCGCGGAACGCGTCCTGCATCTGCTGCAAGGCGGCCGGCGTGACCAGGCCGTTCGCGACCGCGAGGCGCAGGCCGTCGGCGTTCAGCCGCGTGATGGCCACGCCATCGGGCAGGCGCGCCGCGACCTGGTCGGCCAGCGACGGCACGTCGGCGAGCTTCAGCCCGTGCGCGAGCACCTGTGCGTCGAGGAGCACGTCGAGCTGGCCGAGGTCGCCCCCGAGCAGGCCGGGCAAGCTCAGCCCTTCGATGCCGCGCATGTCGATGCTCAGCAGCGCCTCGGCGTCCGTCGCGACGTCCGCCGGGGCCCGGCGCGAGGCGAGCGTGACCTGCAGGGGCTGCGAGAGGGCAGAGTTCCCGTGCCAGTTGTCCATGCGCACGGTCAGGATGCTGCCGTCGGGGCCGACCTCGGCGCCGGGCGCGGCCGTGGCGCGCAGCGCCGGCGGCAGGGCGAGCGTGAACGTGATGTTGTAGCCCGCTGGCGCGGTCACGGCGTAGGGCAGCTGCGCCGTCGCGCCGATGTCGAGCGCGCTCAGGAGCGTGGTCTCGTTCAGGGGCACGCTGCGCTCCGGGAGCAGCTGCGCCAGGTCGAAGACGATGCTCGCCGCGAACGTGAAGTGGACGGGAGGATGCCACGGGTCGGGCCCGGCCCGCGCCTGGAGCGAGGCGGGGTCGATGAGCACGTCGCGCACGGCGACCTGCGCGCCCGGGAACAGGCCGGCGAGCCGTTTCTGCAGTTCCTGCTCGAGCGTGCCTTGGAGCAAGCTCGTGTACACGCTGCCCTGGCCGTAGCCGAGCGCCTGCTCGTAGCTCGCGCGCACGTCCTGCGCCGTCTCCATCCGCCCGCCGAGCAGGACCTGGTGCACGTTGAACGCACCTGCCACGTCGGCCACGCCCAGGCTGCGGA
>JAIVGT010000348.1 GCA_020201485.1 Halobacteriales archaeon | reverse complement strand
GTGCACGATGCGTCGTCAGCCACGCTCGTCGCCCCGAATCCCGTGGAGCCGCAGGAGTCGTCGCCGCTGCTGGTGCACGAAGCGCTGCCGAGGACGCTCGTCGCACCCGAGCCCGTGGAGCCGCAGCACGCCGCGTGCTACTTGAACCCTCGCTGGGGACTGTTGGGATGAGAGCTGCCGGGAGGTGGGATGGGAAACGGAGCGAGGGGTGAGCGGACTCACAGCCCGCGCTTCTCTTCCGCGAACTTGTAGTTCATCGCGGTGTACTCCTTCCACTGCTCCGGCACCTCTTCCTCGGGGAAGATGGCGGTCACGGGGCAGACGGATTCGCACGCGCCGCAGTCGATGCACTCGTCCGGCACGATGTAGAGCATGTTGGCGTCGCCCGCGTCGTGGATGCAGTCCACGGGGCAAACGTCGACGCACTCGCCGGACTTCACGTCGACACACGGCTGCGCGATGATGCGGGTCATCGTCCTGCACCTGTTCCTGCGGCGCGGACCGCGGTCCCTGTTATTATACGTTCGCCTGTGGGGGTGCGGGTGTGCGGGACGGGTCGCGGGCACAACCGCTTTGCGCCCTGCAGCCGGTGCGCGCGCATGGCCGAGCATCCGGAAACCCTCGTCGTGCACCCGCGGCCCGCGACCGGCCACGCACCTGTCGTGCCACCCATCCACCAGAGCGCGACGTGGCGGCTCGACGACGCGAAGCAGGGCGCGGACTTCGCCCAGCAATCGGGCCCCGCGGAGTTCTACCACCGCTGGGGCAACCCGACGACGCGCCTGCTGGAGGAAACATTGGCCCAGCTCGAAGGCGGCGAGGCCGCGCTGTGCACGGCGAGCGGCATGGGGGCCATCAGCACCGCCATCCTGACCGCGGTCCAGGGCCAGCACCACATCGCCGCGCAGCGCACGCTGTACTCGGCGACGAGCGAGATGCTCACCGACATGCTGCCCGCGTTCGGCGTGCGGCACGCGTTCTGGAACCCCGCGGACCCGGGCGCGCTGAAGGCGGCCCTGGAACGGGACACGAAGCTCGTGTACATCGAGACGCCGGCGAACCCGACGCTGGAGGTGACGGACATCGCGCACGTGGCGAAGGTGGCGCACGAGGCGGGCGCGATGGTCGTGTGCGACAACACCTTCGCCACGCCCCTGAACCAGCAGCCGCTGGCTTTGGGCTGCGACGCGGTCGTGCACAGCATGACGAAGGGCCTGGGCGGGCACAGCGACGTGTCGGGCGGGGCCATCGTCGGCACGCGCGCCTTCATCGAGCGCTGCTGGCACAACTTCAAGATCCTCGGGCCGAGCCTCAGCCCGCACGACGCGTTCCTCGTCCAGCGCGGGGTCAAGACGCTCGCCCTGCGCGTGCAGCGACAGAACGAGAACGCGCTCGCCCTCGCCCGCTGGCTCGAAGGGCAGCCGGCCGTGCGGCGCGTGAACCATCCCGGCCTGGCGGCGCACCCGCAGCACGCCCTGGCGCGCCGGCAGATGCGCGGCTTCGGCTGCATGCTGAGCTTCGAGCTGGGCGGCAAGGAGCAGGCGCGGCGCTTCGTCGAGGCGGTGCGCGTGGCGACGCTCGCCGTGAGCCTGGGCGGGGTCGAAACCCTCGTGCAGCACCCGGCAAGCATGACGCACGGCCCGCTGAGCGACGCGGACCGGGCGCGCAGCGGCATCGGCGAGGGCTTGGTCCGCGTGAGCGTGGGCATCGAGCACGTCGAGGACCTGCAGCGGGACTTCGCGCAGGCGCTGCGGGCGTGAGCGCGTGCAGACCATCGCCATCATCCTGCACTTCCGGGAGGCCGACGCAGCGCGCTTCGAGGCGCTGTTCGAGGAGCGCATCCTCCCGCTGTGGCGCGAGTTCGTCGCGGCCGGGAGCTTCCGCCGGGCCTCGCTCACGCCGGTGCTGGGCGGCGCGCCTCCCCGGCCGAGCGTGCGGAGCTACATCCTGCACGTCGAGGCGACCGGCATGGAGGGGCACGAGGCGTTCGACCACGACGCGCGCTTCGAGCGGTTCCTGGAGCAGGTGCGCCCGTGGCAGCCGCACGAGCCGGAGGTCTGGTTCGGCGACACGCGGTTCGAGGTGGGCTGAGGGTCAGGCCGGCCGCACGCGCAGGCTCACGTCGCGGATGAGCACGGCGATGTCGCTCCCGCCCTCCCGGCGCAGGTCCACGATGCCGGTCAGGTGCATCGTCGGCACGTGGTGGTGCAGCGTGCGCGTGTCCAGCTCGCGGCCGGCGTTGCCCACGCGCTGCCGGAGCTCGGCGAGCGGGAGGCGCTTCGCCGCGCGCAGCTTGCGCAGAACGGCGGCGCGCGCCGGAGGGGCGAGGCCTTCGTGGAGCAGGGCCGCGTCCGCCAGGCTGCGCTCCCCGCTGGCCTGGGAAAACCTCATGCTCCGCGGCACGGCTCGCCGGCCGATGACGGACGAGGTCCTGGCCGCGCTGAAGGCGCGCGACGCCGGCCGGCTGGCGAAGCTGCTGCAGGACTTCCCCCCGCTCGCGACGCAGCCCATCGGCGGCATGCCCCCGCTCATGATGGCGCTCTACATGCGCTTCGGCGACGCGGTCCAGCTCCTGCTCCGCCACGGCGCGGTGCTCGACGTGTTCGCGGCCAGCGTCACCGGCGACGCGACGAAGGTGCGCGAGCTCGTCAACGCCGAGCCGGCCCTACTGCGCGCGACGAGCGCCGACGGCTGGACGGCGCTCCACCTCGCTGCGCACTTCGGCCAGGAAGGCCCGGCGAAGGAACTGCTCAGCGCGGGCGCGGACATCGCCGCGCGCTCGAAGAACCAGCAGGGCAACACGCCCCTGCACGCAGCGTGCGCCGGGGCGCAGGACGCGATGGCGAAGCTCCTCCTGGCGCGCGGCGCGCCCGCGGACGTCGCCGATGCGCAGGGCTACACGCCGCTGCACATCGCCGCTGCCAACGGCGCCTCCGGGGCCGTGCAGGCGCTCCTCGCCGCCGGGGCGCGGCGCGACGCGCGCACGCCCCAAGGCAAGACCGCCCTGCAGCTCGCGGAGGAGCGCGACGACGACGAAGCCGCCGCGCTCCTGCGCAAGGCCTAGCGCTCCCGCCGCAGGACGAGCACGGCCGCGCCGACCGCGGCGAGCGCCAGGACCGCCTCGAACCCGGGCGTCTTCGCTCCGCTGCCGCCGGGCGTGGCGGTCGTGCCGCTCGCCGGCGCGGGCGCGCTCGCCGCGTCGTACGGGCCGAGGCCGCCCT
>JAIVGT010000347.1 GCA_020201485.1 Halobacteriales archaeon | reverse complement strand
CACTGAAGGTCGAGCTGCGCGCCACGCAGAACGCGGATTGGGACAGCGCCGAGCCGAGCCGGCCGGGCGTGCTCACGCTGCTGGGCGGGGAGCAAGGCGTCGCGCTCAGCCTGCCCCTGGCCCCGGACGCGGGCGAGGCGCGGCCGGCGTCAGCGCAGCCTTGACGACCAGAACAGGCCCTGGAACGGCGGCCGGCTGGAGCTGGCGGAGCGCAAGCTGTACGAGGCTGCCCGCATCGCGGAGTTCCAGGCTCGGGCAAGCCGTTTTCCCCACGCGGCGCGAACAGCTCAGCAGAAGCAGAGCTGGAACTCCGCCTGCCGCACCTGCTGGTCGAGACCGTACTGCGCGTCCTCGACGTCGCGCGCCGGCAGCGCCGCATCGCCGCGCAGCACGGCCGTGCCGAGCGCGACGCTGGCTGGGTTGATGGCGCCATAGCCCGCTTGCGCGAACGTCGCGCCCGTGGGCGGGATGGCGCTCCAGGGCACGGGCAGCGCGGCGCAGCCCTGGCAGAACGGGTTCTCGCCCAAGCCGTACGCGAGCAGCAGGCCCTTGGGCGCGGGCTGCGTCGGGTCGCCGGTGAAGCTGAGCAGGCCGTCGTCGGGCCCGGCCATGGACTGCGGCTGCGCGCTGTGGAACGCGACCTGCTTGAACTCGTCCATCGTGAGCACGCCGTCGCTCAGCGGGCCGCGCGCCGTGGCCGCGCCGCGCGCGAGCACACCGTCGTGGAAGTGCGGCCCGGTGTCGCCCAGGATGCGCCGCGCCTCGAGGATGAGCTGCGCCCCGCCACCCGCCGCGTACGGGCTGGCCGCGCTCGTGCAGCAGCTCACCGGGTCGGGCTGGACCTGGGTCGTGCTCCGGTACCCGGCGGCGAACCCGCCGAAGGCGTCGGCGACGACCGTCGGGGGCGCACCGCTCCACAGCGCGACCTGGCCGTTGTCGTGCCCGCCGACGAGGATGACGCCGGGCGCGGCCGTGCTCAGCGCGTACGTGGGCGTGGGGGCGAAGCCGGCGATGTAGGCCGCGCCGTTGCCGCTCGCCGCGTAGGTGGGCATGCGGTCCGCGGCATACTGGAAGGCGGAGCCGACGCTGTCGAACGTGCTGAGGAACCACTCCGCCGGCGCGGGGATGATGCTGAGCCAGCTGTTGCTCGTCACGTCGATCCACGGCTGGTCCGCCACCCAGCGCAGGCTGGCCGCGCCCAGCCCCTCGACCTCGACGATGCGGCACTCCCGGCACAAGGAATGGGAGTTGCCCGCGCTGCGGCTCGCCGTCATCGTGCCGTGCCCGCCGTCGTCCATGATCCGCGTCTCCGCGCCGCAGCCCGTGCGCAGCCCGGCCACGCCGAGCACGGTGGGCACGGGCGGCGCATCCACGGGGTCGTCGCAGTTCACGCCGCCGTTGCCCAAGCTGATGGCCCCGACGATCTTCGTGCCCGGGATCCAGTAGAGCTGGCCGCGCTGCACGCCCGCCCACACCGCGGCGTCCTTCGCGAACGCCGTCTGCCAATCGGGCTCGTCCAGGCTGAGCTGCAGGGCAGGCACGCCGCACGGGTACTGCGGGAGGTAGGTGCACGGCTCCTGCCGCGCCAGCGGGGAATCGTCGCGGAAATCCGCGTTGTACGGGTTCACGCCCTGGTCGATGAGGGCGACGGTGACGAGCGGGTCGAGCTCGACCTGGCCGGCGAACACGACCATGGCCGGGTTGCCCGCGTAGTCGCTCGGGCAGCACTCCCCGAAGTAGCCGTTGGCGGCGTGGACGGTGACGACGTTGTCCCCGGCGCGCAGGAGGGGCGCGATGTCGAAGGTCGCGCCGCGCGCGGACTCCGCTGCCAGGTCCGTGTCGTGCAGGTCGCCCACGCTCCCCGCGGTCGCGCCGTTCACGCGCACCTCGACGAAGTCGTCGGCCGCGGCCGTCACCGTCGCCCGCGCGACCTTGCCCGGGACCGCCACGTGCCCGCTGAGGTACACGTGCTGGTCCTCCGCGGGGGAGGTGCTCGCCGTGAAGCCGGGGGCCCAGACGCGCCGCGCGCCCTCCAGCCCTGGAACGGCGGGCCAATCGCCGCCGAACCCGAGGGCGACGGCATCGGACGGGCAGGCATCGCTCGACGCGAGGCACACCGGCTGCGCCGAGCCGAGGAGCGTCGCCGGCCCGCTCGCCGGGTCCGCGTCGAAGACATCCCACGACGCGTCGGAGGCGAACCGGATGGGCCCGTCGGCGATGCCGGGCGCGGAGCCAGGGCCGGCCGAGGCGGGGACCAGGGGCAGCACGAGCGCGGGCAGGAGGAGGGCAACGACCGGCAGCAGGGCGCGCATGGCGCGGCATGCAGGCGGACGGCGAAGCCGTTTCTCTGCGCGGCATGGTCGCCCCGCGGCGCGCGGCCCCATCCCGCGCGCTCGGCACCGCGACCGCCCTCCTCAACGCGGCGTGGGCATGACGCGTCGCCCGCGGAGTCGGCCGGCGATGGATACGCCATCGGGCTCACGAGCGCCCGGAGAATCGGGGCCGCGTGCGCACCTCGATCTCGGGCGCGCTTTCCCCGGCCCATGACTTGTTCGTCTGACGTGGCAACCCGGTTTGGTCGGAACAGAAGGCATAGCGCCTAATACGGGATTCCGGCGGCGGCGTCCGCGCGCCGTCCCGAACTCGCTCCATGCACCTCACGCGTCCAGGGGCATGGACCTTTTGGGGAGGCCGTTACGCGGCGTTGCGATCGGTAACCCTTCCTCCAACCAAGATAGGTCCCCTCGCGCGTTACGTATCCAGCGTGCCCGACGCTTCCGCCGATTGCGGCCGCCCGACGCGGAACGGCCCGTGCCGCGCGCGCCCGTTCCACGGCAGCCAGAGCGGCGCGTGCTACCGGCACGGCGGCCTGGGGGCCACGCCCCGCCAGCGCACGGCGCAGCGCAAGAACGCCGTCCAGCACGGGTACTACGAGCAGGCCCTCTTCCTGACCCGGGAGCAGCGCGCCCTCCTCCAAGCGGCGCGGGGCGTGCACGACCCCGACCTCCTGGACGAGGAGGAGTTGGGCATGGCGCAGGCGACGATGCGCAGCACGTTCGCGCACGAGGGCCGCCAGGGCAGCAAGCCGTGCGCGGCCGGCAACCGGGCGTTCAACAGCGCCCTCCGGGTGGCCGGCAGCCTGATCCGGCCGCGTGGCGCGCAAGCCGCCGGGGTACTGCATGGCCTGCTCCATGTCCGACTCCGAGGCGTTCGACGCGCTCATATT
>JAIVGT010000346.1 GCA_020201485.1 Halobacteriales archaeon | reverse complement strand
CGCCTGCGCGGCTCGGTGCGCGTGGGCGTGGGCTACGGCGCGGACCCGGCGAAGGTGAAGGAGATCCTGGAGCGCGCGGCGCGCGAGCACCCCGACGCGGACAAGACGCCCGGCTTCGAGCCCACCGCCTACCTGGAGAAGTTCGGCGAGAGCAGCGTGGACTTCGTCCTGAAGTTCTTCCACCACGTGAAGCGCGACCGGGACCGCAACCGCATCCCGGGCGAGGTGCAGGAGCGCATCTACCGCGACCTCACCGCCGCCGGCATCGACATCCCGCTCCCGCAGCGCGTCATCACCGTGAAGGGCGACGTCCCCCCGGGCGGGCTCGAAGGGAACGGCGGCGGCCACGCGCGGACCGCCGTGCAGGAACGGAAAGGTCCATGAGCCCGCCCGCTGGATGAGCCGCATGGCCGTGCTCGGCGACGCGGTGCGCGCCGCGGACGGGGGCACGAGCCTCCTGGTCGAGGTCCAGCAGGGCGCGCGCGCCGAGCAGTTCCCCGCCGGCTTCAACGGCTGGCGCGGGCGCATCCAGGCCAAGGTGCGCGCCCCGCCCGAGGACGGCGCGGCGAACGAGGCCCTGCTCCGGGTCGTGGCGCGGTTCTTCGGCGTGCCGTTGGCGCGCGTGGCCCTCGCCGCGGGCGCGACCAGCCGGCAGAAGACCATCGTCGTGCGCGGCCTGCGCCCGGACGAGGCGCGCCAGGCCTTGGAGGGCGCGCTGTGAGCCTGGCCAACGCCGCGGACCGGCTGGAAGCGGTGGAGCTGCTCCTCGCCGAGCTCATCGAGGCGAACGAGGAGGTGCCCGTGCTCGTCGAGGGGGAGCGGGACGTGCAGGCGCTGCGCCTCCTCGGCCTGGAGGGCGAGATCGTGCGCTGCAAGACGGCGCAGACGGTGTTCGTGCTGTGCGAGGAGCTGGCCCGGTACCACCGCAAGGCCATCCTCCTCGTGGACTGGGACCGGAGCGGCGGGCACCTCGCCCGCCTGCTGCTCGAAGGCCTGCACGCCAACAGCGTGCGCTGCGACGGCGAGTTCCGGCGCAGCCTGGCGGTGCTCACGCAGAAGGACGTGGTGTGCGTGGAAGACCTGCCCCGCTTCCTCGACAACCTGCGGCTTGCCACCCGCAAGCACCCTGACCGTGGCACAAGCCTTTAAGTAGCCCGTTCCCCCATCGCCCCCTCGTCGCACGGCGGACGCGCGGCAGGGCCCCATGGCCCGGGCCGATGCGAACCACCGATTCCCACTCACCTCGTCTGCGTTCGATTCGGGGCCCCCTCGCGGAACGGACACCCGGGGCCTGGCCACGGCATCGCAACGGCACGTGTCGTCCGGTGCGGCGAAGCCTGCATGCCGCAGGCATGGGAAGTGCCCACATGGCAGACACGGACATCATCGATCCTACGACGACCAAGTACCTCATCCGCGCCAACATCAACGCCGACGGCGTGGTGGAGAAGCCCGACGTGGTCGGGGCCATCTTCGGCCAGACCGAGGGCCTGCTCGGCAACGAGCTCGACCTGCGCGACCTGCAGAAGTCCGGCCGCATCGGCCGCATCGAGGTCGAGGTGGACAGCAAGCGGGGCAAGACCACGGGCAGCATCACCCTCCCCAGCTCCCTGGACAAGGTCGAGACGGCCATCCTGGCCGCGGCGGTGGAGAGCATCGACCGCGTCGGGCCGTGCAAGGCCACCATCACCGTGCAGGGCATCGAGGACGTGCGCGTCGTGAAGCGCACCGCGGTCATCAACCGCGCCAAGCAGCTCCTCGTCGGCCTCGTGGACAGCAGCAAGGACGACAGCTCCGACATCACGGAGCAGGTCCGCGCGACGGTCCGGGCCGAGGAGATCATCAGCTACGGCCAGGAGCGGCTGCCGGCCGGCCCTCACATCCTGAAGAGCGACGCCATCATCATCGTCGAGGGACGCAACGACGTCATCAACCTCCTCAAGCACGGCATCAAGAACGCCATCGCCGTGGAAGGCACGAGCGTGCCGAAGAGCGTGCAGGACCTGAGCCGCGACAAGGTCACGACCGCGTTCGTCGACGGCGACCGCGGCGGCGAGCTCATCCTGAAGGAGCTGTTCCAGACGTGCGAGATCGACTTCGTCGCGCGCGCCCCCAAGGGGCGGGAAGTCGAGGAGCTGCAGCAGAAGAACATCATGAAGGCGCTGCGCAACAAGACGCCGACGGAGCAGTTCGTGGAGATCAGCGGCATCGAGGGCCTGAAGTACGAGCGGCGGGAAGGCGGCGAGCGCGCCCAGCGCGCCGCGGCCGCCCTGCAGCAGGAGCGCGCCACGCTGGACCGCCTGGAGGCGCGCGCGGCCGGCACCTACATCGAGGAGCCGCGGCTGGAGCCGACGGCCCACGCGGAAGTGGAGCGCGACGGGCGCGGCGGCGAGCGCGGTGAGCGCGGGGGCGAGCGGCGCGACGAGCGCGGGCCCCGCCGGGACGACCGGGGGCCTCGGGGCGGCGACCGGGGCGAGCGCGGCGGTGAGCGCGGGGGCGAGCGGCGCGACGAGCGCGGGCCCCGCCGGGACGACCGGGGACCGCGGGGCGGCGACCGGGGCGAGCGCGGCGGTGAGCGCGGTCCGGAGCGTGGCGGCGAGCGTGGCCCGGAGCGCGCTGGGGAGCGGGGCGAGCGCGGCGGCGAGCGCCGCGACGAGCGCGGCCCACGCGGGGACCGCGGCGGACGCGGCGGCGAGCGCGGCGGCCGGCCGTGGGAGCGCGGCGGGCGCGGCGGCGAGCGTGGCGGCGAGCGCGGCGGCGAGCGCGGCCCCGAGCGGGGCCCGCCCCAGCGCGAGCGCGACGAGCCCAGCCTGGCCCCGCCGCGCGAGACGATGGACTTCGACGACAGCCCGCCCCAGCAGGTCCCGGCCCAGGCCGGGAGCTTCGAGGACGAGGGCGTCGAGGTCGTGAGCGCCGGAGCCGGGGGCCGGGAAGCGGACTACCTCGGCCTGCTCGACGAGCTGGGCGGCAAGCTGCAGGCGGTGTTCGTGGACGAGCGGGGCGAGCGCATGGGCAGCCCCATCGCCGTGCGCGACCTCGCCGACACGCTGCGCAAGGAGGAGGGCAAGCTGCGCGCGGTCGTGTTCGACGGCGTCATCACGCAGCGCCTGCTCGACATCGCCAGCGAGAAGGGCATCCCGACCCTGGTCGGGGTGAAGACCGGCAACATCACGAAGCGGCCGGGCAACGTCGAGGTCGTGACGCGCGCCGACCTCGAGCGGGCCTGAG
>JAIVGT010000145.1 GCA_020201485.1 Halobacteriales archaeon | reverse complement strand
CGCGAGAAGGGCCTGGTCGGGCCGATGGACCACACGAAGACGTCGAAGGCCGGCGCGGTCAAGGACCTGCTCGCGCCCGGGCCGCCGCGTCGGCGATAGCGGTCACTGCCGGACGCACGTGAGGTACGTCCACGTGGCGTCGAAGTGGTCGCGCCCGCCGAACACGCGCCGCACCGCCTCGCGCAGCAGGTCGAGCCGGGCGTCCACGGCCAGCGGGTCGGCCGGCTTGCCCGTGACCTTCTCCGCTCCGCCCACCCAGCCCAGGATGCCGTCGTGGTACACGGCGAGGAACTCCGTCCATTCGTCCACGCGTGCCCGGATGGGCCGCGTGCGCACGTCCTCGACGGCGAAGCCAGCGGCCTGCAGGGCCTGCACGTACAGGTCGAGCGGCCGGGGCGGGATGAAGTACTTCGCCCGCAGCTCGGCGTGCCGCGCCATCCACGCCTCGTCGTCGAGCGCGCCGCGCCACCGCTCCCACTGCGCGTCGTCGGCGACGAGCTTCGCCGCCGCCCAATGCACGGCCTCGACCGTGTCGTCGATGATCCACGGCTTTCCGCCGGGCTGGGGCGGGACGCGGATGTTCCCGCTCTGCACGAAGAGCTTCCCGCGCGCGCGCAGGCCGCGGTGCCAGCCGTGCAGCGTGCCCGGCACGTCGGCGTAGAGGTGGATGGCGTTCGTGCTCACGACCGCGTCGACCTGCCCGGCGAGCGGGCCGAGGACCTCGTCCAGGTGGTGCAGGCGCTGCTCCGGCTTCAGGAAGCGCAGCCAGCGGAAGGCGACGCGCTCGTCCCCGCGGAACTTCTCCAGGGCCAGGCGGAGGAACTTCGGCGACGCGTCCACGTCGATGAGCCCGACCTGCGCCTCGGGCGCGGCGCGCAGGAAGCGGTCGATGAGGATGCCCGTGCCCCCGCTGTAGTCCACGATGCGCATGCCGTCGCTCGCGAACCCGCGCAGGTCGTCCACCGTGGGGTCGAGGTTGTCGTACCAGCCGTGGTGCTCGACCTTGTCGTACTTCTCCGCCAGGGTGTCGATGGGGTCGCGGACCCACGGCTCGTCCGGGATGCGGGCGAAACCGGCGGGCCAGAGCACGCGCCTGCATGGCCCGCTGCACCTTGAACCCAAGCCTTACGTGCATCCTTGGCGTGCCGGGCGCGTGGCCCAGCTTCCGGAGCGCAGCGGTGTGGCCCTGCCCGATGGCGCGGACGCGCGCGGCGCGGGCACGGAGCAGCTCGTGGCCTGGCTGCGCGTGCACGGCGTGCCCGAGGCGCAGCTCCGCGAGGTGGAGGAGATGGACCGGGCCTTCCGCGGCTTCCAGCGCGAGGTGCTGCGCTACGGCTTGCTCAAGGCGCTCATCGCGAAGGGCTACGACGTGCCCCACGACGCCACGGCGTGGAAGGCGTACGACGCCGCCATGCAGGAAGCGCTGCGCGCGCCTACCGGTCCCTGACGTCGAGGTTGCGCGCGTCGCGGCCGCGCTGCCGCGCCCGCGCCACGGCGTCGGCGATGGCCTGCGACAGGCGGTCGTGGGTCAGGCCCGCCTTCGGGATGTAGTCCGAGGCCCCGGCTTTCATCATGGCGACCGCGACCTCCTCGCTGCCCGCGCCGGTCAGGGCAACGACGGGCGTGTGGCGGTCCACTTGCCGCAGCACCTGGAGGAACTCCCGGCCGTTCACGCCGGGCAGGAGGTAGTCGAGGAGGATGCAGTCGAAGCCGCCCCGGTGCAGGTGCTCCGCCGCCTGCTCCGTGTCCTCGGCCCGCACGACCTCGGGCTGGAACCCGTCGCGGCGCAGCAGGGCGTGGACGATCCGGGCCATGAGCGGGTCGTCGTCGATGAGGAGGATGCGCAGCGCGGGCATCGCCCTGGCCTGGGCTGCCCCCTCGGCTGAAGGTTCGGGGAGCGGCCCAAGGGACAAGGGGAACTTGGCTGCTCAGCGTGCGTCGGGCCTCACGCCAGCACGCGCTCCGCCACGTGCTCCGCGAGCGGCAGGCTGCAGGTCAGGCCGGGGCTGACGGCGTTCATCACGTGCACCGCGCCCTCCTGCTCCGCCAGCAGCAGGTCGTCGAGCAGCTCGCCCTGCGGGCTCACCACCTGGGCGCGGATGCCGCTGTGGCTCGGCACGAGGTCGTCCGGCCGGAGCGCCGGGAGCAGGGCTTGGGCGCTGCGGAAGTAGCGCCGCGGCATGAGGTGGGCCAGCTCGCGCCGGGCCTGCGCGCGCACGTCGCGCCGGGCGAGCATGCGCCAGAACCCGCCGAAGCCGGCCATGGCCGCGACGTCGCGCGGCTGCGCCTGGAGCTTGCTCCGGTACGCTTCCCGGCCCAAGGCGAGGACAGCGCTCGGCCCCACGAGGACGCTGCCGTCGGTGCGCTTCGTGAAGTGGATGCCGACGAAGGGGAAGCGCGGGTCGGCCACGGGGTAGAGCAGGCCGCGCACCAGCTCCGGCCGGCGCAGCCGGTAGTACTCGCCGCGGAACGGCACGACGCGATGCGGCCAGCGCAACCCGAAGGCGCGCACGACGCGGTCGCTCTGCAGGCCGCTGCAGGTCACGACGCGGTCCGCGACGTGCTCCCCGCGCTCCGCGCGCAGCTGCCAAGCTCCCTCGCGCCGCTCGGCGCTGCGCAGCGGCTCCCCGAACCGGAAGCTCGCGCCCGCTTCCTGCGCGTCCGCCGCCAGCGCACGCACGTACGCGGTCCCGTCCACGATGCCGGTGCGCGGGCTGTGCAGCGCGGCGATGCCGCTCGACTCCGGCTCGACCTCGCGCAGCTCCTCCGGGCCGAGCAGGCGCAGGCCCGGCACGCCGTTCGCCGCACCCTGGACGAGCAGCCGCTGCAGCTCCGCGCGCTCCGCCTCGCTGCGCGCGACCACGAGCTTGCCGACCTCGCGGCAGGGCACGCCCCGCTCCGCGCAATACGCCTTGAGCTGCGCCGCGCCCGGCACGCTGAACCGCGCCTTCAGGCTCTGGGGCTTGTACGTGAAGCCGGCGTGCACGACGCCGCTGTTGCGCCCGCTCTGGTGCCGGGCGACCTCCGGCTCCTTCTCCAGCACGAGCACGCGCTGGCCGCGCCGGGCCAGGCTGCGCGCGACCGCGCATCCGACCACGCCCGCACCGACGACGGCCACGTCCCAGCGCACGCCGGCCGGTTACGCGACGCGTGCACAAAGATTGACCCCCCTCCCGGGCGGAGCCGCAGGCATGCGCGCGTTGCTCCTCCTCAGCGCCGGGCTCCTGGCCTTGGGCATGGC
>JAIVGT010000345.1 GCA_020201485.1 Halobacteriales archaeon | reverse complement strand
CGCCATGCACTGCATCGGCGACAAGGCCATCACCGCCTGCCTCGACGCCATCGAGGCCGCGGTGAAGAAGCGCCCGCGCAAGGACCACCGGCATCGCCTGGAGCACTTCGAGTTCGCCACGGACGAGCACATCGCGCGCGCGCAGAAGCTCGGATGCGTCGCCAGCGTCCAGCCCAACTTCATCGGCGCCTGGGGCCTGCCGGGCGCCATGTACGAGGCGCGGCTTGGCAAGGACGCGGCCCGCATGCTGAACCGCTTCCGCGTCATGCACGACCTCGGGTTGAAGCTCGCCTTCGGCAGCGACAACATGCCCCTGGGCCCGCTCAACGCCCTGCACTGGGCGGTCAACGGCCCGAACAAGGAGCAGCGCCTGGAGCCGGAGGAGGCGCTGCGCGCCCACACGCTGGACGCGGCCTGGGCCGGCTTCGAGGAGCAGAGCCGGGGCAGCATCGAGCCGGGCAAGCTCGCCGACCTCGCCGTGCTCAGCGGCGACCCCCGCGCCAAGCCGAAGGAGATCAACAAGCTGCGCGTCGACATGACCTTCCTCGGCGGCGAGATGGTGTGGAAGAAGCCGTGAGGGTGGGTCCTCGCGAGGCCTGGTCCGCGCCATTCTCCGTATCGACAACGTGACGCGTTTCTCACGAAACCGGTTCCGTGTCGCCCCGCCCGGTGACACGGGCTTGCTCATGTGCGCGCCCAGGGTTAGGAAGCCCGGGGACGGCTGGCATGGGGGAAAGCGCGGATTACATGCGGGGGTTCGTGCACGGGATGCACTTCGTGCTCCTCGCGCTCGAGGGGCGCATCACCGCCCAGGACGCGACGCGCGAGGACGTCCGCCGGGCGTTGGCGGAATACCACGGCATGGTGAGCGAGTACCGCGCCATGCTCGACCCGCAGCCCGCGGGTGCGCCGCCGGTGCACGCGCGCGCGCTGTACGGGGACGAGGCGCCGCGGGCCTGAGCCGCGGACATCGGCGGAGCGTTCCGCGCTCAGAGCCGCTGCACGGCGACGTCGGCGCGGAGCAAGCCGTAGCCGTACACGTCGTCGTGGCTGAAGCCCGAGGAGCCGCTCAGCGGCCCGATCTTCTCCGCGCTCTCGGCGAGCGCGCTCTTGATCTGGTTCACGGCGTTCAGCGTGCCGCCGCGCGCGCCGCCGCGCTTGAACTCCGGGTGGGCCTGGAGCATGAGGGCGACGGCGGCCGCGACGAAGGGCGTGGCCTGGCTCGTCCCGTCCGCGATGGCGTAGCGGCCCTCGCGCGCCGCGCTCACGATCTGCACGCCGGGCGCAACGACCTCCGGCTTCTTGTTCGGGTCGGCCCGGCCCTGCCGCGGCGGGACGAGGCTGCCGGCGTTGTCGCCCTTGTAGCTGAAGGCCGCGATGCGCTTGTCCTTGTCCACCGCGCCGACGGCGATGACGCCGTTCACGCTCGCCGGCGTGGCCACGTCGTCGTTCGTGTCGTTGGGGTTCTCCTTGTTCCCCGCGGCGGCGATGACGACGATGCCCCGGTTCAGCGCGTCGTTCACGGCGTTCTCCGTGTCCGTGCCCACGAGCAGCCGGCGGCCGGACGTGCCGCCCAGGCTCATCGTGATGATGTCCGCGCCTGCGTCCATGGCGAACTGCACCGCGCTCGCCACGTCCTGGTCGCTGCCCTCGCCGTCGCCTTTCACCGCCTTGACGATGATGAGGCTCACGGCCGGAGCCGCGCCTTGCACGTGCACGCCGTTGATGAACTCGCCCGCCAGGTCGCCCTGGGCGGCGATGATGCCGGCGACGTGCGTGCCGTGGCCGACCTCGCTGTCGTCGTAAGGCGTGGTGCGGCCGTTGACGACGTCCTTCCAGATGACGCGCAGGCCCTTGAACTCGCCGTGCGTGCCGTCGATGCCGGTGTCGATGATGGCGACCTTCACGCCTTGGCCCTTCAGGCCTTGCTGGTGGAGCTTGTCGATGCCCGTGATGCGCAGCGCCCAGTCGCTCTCCGCGATGCAGCCGCTGAGCGAGGCGGTGAGGATGATGAGGAGCACGACCACGGTCACGGGACGGCGGATGCTCCGCGCCGGGGCTCGCATCGAAGGCGCGTAGCGCGGCAGCGGATAAAAGGTTCGTGGATGAGCGCGCGCTTCAGCGCATCGTCACGCCGGCATCGCTTCCACGCATGCGAGCAGCGCCAGCTTGTCCACGGTCGGGCTGTGACAGGCCGGCCTTGCGCAGCAGCAGCGATGGCGACGTGATGCGGTCCGCGCTTCTCCGTTCCGCGGCCATGAATCTCAGCCTCTGGAATTCATGGCCCGCGTCGGGCCGACAGGCGAACGGGGCTGGATTCCTCCCCGCCGGCGACCAACACGATCTCGGACCCCATGGGTTCGCTGAGGGTCGAGCGCAGGGTGAATGCGAACCGCCAACCCGTGGGCGTGAGACTCGCCGTGAGATGCCACCCGTCTGTCTCGGTGGCGTTCTGGCCACCGCAATACGCGGGTGAGTCAGGCCCGCGGCCGAGACCGAGGTGCGCCTCCTGGGTCCCGTGACTTCCACGGTGTAGTCCCCCGGGTCGAGTTGCCCCTCGAAGGCGGCCGAAAGGTGGGTGGGGGACCCAACGATTGATTTCCTTCGCGAGGTCGAACTCGGAGGCTTGCCACCAATTGCGCGTCGTCAGGGCTCGCTCCCAGAAAGACGCGCCATCCAGTGGCAGGGCCCGTGCAACCTGCCACGGTGAGCAAGACGATGGCACCGGATAGCCACCGAGGGAAGGCGGGCACCGCAATCAATGGGCCCATCCTCTATGGATTCTCGTCGTTTCCTCGTCCTATCAGCGTCGCCTGGGCGGCCCCACGGCTTTCTATCCGGGAACCTCCGGGAGGAAGTCCCCAGCCTCGGTGCGCCTGTCCAGCCGACGGGCGTGACTTGGAAGCGACGCCGGGGTCACGCGGGAAGCGTTTCAACCAGATCCAGCAATCCGCGCTTGTCCACGTCGTCGCCACCGAGGCCGGCCTTGCGCAGCAGCAGCGCGGAGGAGCCGTCGTCGACGCCGAGCAATCCGGCGAGGAGCCCAGCGGCGACCTTCGCATCCACGTCGCTGCCCGCATGGTCGGCGAGGACGTCGTGCGCCCGCAGCACGCGCAGCACGATGGTCGGCGGGAGGAGCTGGCCGCTCCGCATGTTCGCCACGTCGAGCAGCGCGAAGTGGCCGTTCTGCTTGCTCATGTGCGCCTGGTAGTGGTGCTCCATCGCGCCGAACGTGCCGTCGCCATC
>JAIVGT010000008.1 GCA_020201485.1 Halobacteriales archaeon | reverse complement strand
CGCACGATGTGCGTCATCGGCGGCGGCGTCATCGGCCTGGAGCTGGGAACAGCCCTGCACCACCTCGGGAGCAAGGTCACAGTCGTGGAGATGATGGACCAGATCCTGCCCGGCACCGACCCCGACCTGGTGCGCATCGTGACGAAGAACCTGCGCACGTTCGGCGTGGAGTACCACACGAAGGCCAAGGCGAAGCGCCTGACGGAGCACGGCGTCGAGGTCGAGCTCGAGGACGGCAAGACGGTCGAGATCCCGGCGGAGAAGGTGCTGCTCAGCGTCGGCCGCCGCGCGAACACCGACCGCTTGAACCTGGAGGCGAGCGGCGTCAAGGCCAACGCCAAGGGCATCATCGAGACGAGCGCGGAGATGCGCACGAACGTGCCCCACATCTTCGCCATCGGCGACATCACCCCGGGCCCGCAGCTCGCGCACAAGGCGATGAAGGAGGGCGTGGTCGCGGCCGAGGTCATCGCCGGCCACAAGGCGGGCGCGGACTGGCAGACCGTGCCCAGCGTCATCTTCACCGACCCCGAGGTCGCCTACGCCGGCATGACCGAGGCCGAGGCGAAGGCCAAGGGCATCGAGGTCATGGTTGGCCGCTTCCCCTTCGCGGCATCGGGCAGGGCCCTGAGTACGGGCGAGAGCGAGGGCTTGGTCAAGCTCATCGCGGACAAGCGCACCCAGGTCGTGCTCGGCGTGGGCATCGTGGGCAGCGAGGCGAGCGACCTCATCAGCGAGGCCGCGCTCGCCATCGAGATGGGGGCCACGCTCGACGACCTGGCGCTCACGGTCCACCCGCACCCAACGCTCCCCGAGGCGCTCATGGAGGCGGCGGAAGCGGCGAAGGGCAAGGCCATCCACATCGCGAACACGCCGCGGAGCGGCGGCAGCGCGTGACGCGCGCGTCACGGACGCATCCCAGTCGCGCCACCGATGGTGCGCCGGTTTGAGGAAAATGTCTAAAACCTCCGGCACGCTCGGCACGCCCCAGGTGCCCCCTTGGTCCCGCGCTCCGTCCTCGCGCTCGCCGCACTCGCCCTCCTCGTGCCGGCCGCTGCGCTCGCCTTGACCATCGGCCCGGCCGCGCCCCTGCTCGCCCTGGCTCCCGGCCTCGAAGGCGCGACCGGCTCCAGCGCCCATGCCTTGCCCCGCCTCGCCACCTCCGTGCGACCCATCGCCGGCGGCGCAGCCGCGACCGTGCACGCAGCGATGCCGAGCCAGGCCGCGATCGGCAGCGCGCCCACGTTCACCGTCGTGGACACGCACAGCACCGGGCCCGAGCTCGGCATCGGCGTGAGCCGGGAGGGCACCATCTACGTCGGCGGCTGGGACCACGTCGCGCGCAGCAGGGACGACGGCGCGACCTGGACCGCGCTCAGCCCCCAGCCCCTGCTCAGCGTGGCCGCGGACCGCGTGCTCATCGTGGACCACGACACGGGCCGCGTGTTCGTGCAGGACACGGACCTCGCCTGCACCGTGGTCGACTTCAGCGACGACGAGGGCGCGACCTGGCTCAACAGCCCCATCGCCTGCGGCGGCGGCGTGACCGACCACCAGAAGATCGCCGTCGGCCCGCGCACGACCTACGCCGACCCGACCGGCCTGCTCTACCCGAACGTCGTCTACGCCTGCGCCAACGGCCTCGCGTCCGCGAACTGCGGCGTGAGCCTGGACGGCGGCCTGAGCTGGCTCACCACCGTGCCCCACGGCATCGGCTGCGCCTTCCAGGGCGCGCCGGTCGCCGGGCGCGACGGCACGCTCTACGAGCCGAGCAGCGCGTGCGGCGCGCAGGTGCGGCTCACGCGCGACAACGGCCTGAGCTGGGTCGAGCTCGACGTGGGCACGGCCCAAGCCAGCGCCGACACGCCCGACCTCGCCGTGAGCCCGGACGGCACGCTCTACTTCGCCTACACCGACACGGATTGGCAGCCGCAGCTCATGCGCAGCGCCGACGGCGGGCACACCTGGCAGGGCCCGTTCGCCCTGCCCGTCGCGGGGCTGACGAGCAGCGTGTTCCCGGTCATCGTCGCCGGCGACGACGGCCGCGTGGGCGTCGCGTTCTACGGCACGACCGACGACGCCGCGGGCTGGGACCACAACCCGGGCAGCGCGCCGGGCGGCATCCGGTGGAACGGCTACGTCGCCGTCATCACCGACGCGGCGAGCGCCGCGCCGGGCATCGCACCCGTCGCCGTCACGGACAACAGCGACCCGCTGCAGTACGGCTGCCTGAGCAAGATGGGCGGCTGCCTCGACAACATCGCCGACTACATGGACATCGACGTCGGCCCCGACGGCCGGGTGTACGCCGTGTTCACCGACGGCTGCCGCGCCGGCTGCCACGACCACGCCACGAGCGACGCCAGCGAGGCCGTGGTCGCCGTGCAGACCGGTGGCGCGACGCTACGGGCGTGAGTCACAGCTTGGGGGCCTGCAGGCACCACGCCACGCCGTCGGAGTCGCGCACGCACACGCCGACGCCGGGCTGGCCGGGCGCGACCTGGCACCACGTGCCGCTCGGCACGCTGAGGCAGGCCTGCGCCGCCTGGGGCGCGGTCGCGTTCGCCGGCGCGGTCTCGTTGCCGTCGGGCACCAGGCTGCGGATGTAGCTCGCCGTCTCCCGCGCCTGGTCGAGCATGGCCACGGCGAGCATGGCGTAGCCGACGAAGGCCAGGCTCAGCATGAGCACGCCGCCGATGACCTCGCTCACCGCCTCCTCCCTTCCCCGTTCGCGCATGCTGCTCCCCGCTCCTGCTTCGCCCGCCGAGGACGAGGTTCTTGCCGCACGCAGCCCGGGGGTGGAGGGGCCGTTCCGGGCCCAACGGGTCGAAGGATAAGGCCAAACACGCGAGGGTGCGGCAAGGCTCAAGAAGGCGGGCCCCGCTCGGGCGCCGTGGGCCGCGAGCTGCTCTGCCTCGACCTCGGGCTGCGGGAATACGCCCAAGCCTACGCGCAGATGCAGCGCCTGCACGAGCTGCGCGCCGAGGGCCAGCTCCCCGACCTGCTCCTCCTCGTCGAGCATCCGCACGTCGTGACGCTCGGCCGGCGGGGCACGCGCGCGCAGGTCTTCGACCCCACGCTGCCCATCGTGGAGACCGAGCGCGGCGGCGAGGCCACCTACCACGGCCCGGGCCAGCTCGTCGCCTATCCCATCCTGCACTTGGCCGAGGCCGGGCTCGACGTCCGGAAGCTCGTGCAGGCGCTGGCGCAAGCCGCGGTGCGCACGTTCGGGGACCTGGGCATCGCCACCGAGCCAGGGGCGACGAAGGAGCTCGTCGGGGTCTGGACCACGGCCCACCCCTCGAAGAAGCTCGCCTCCATCGGCTTGGCGGTGAAGCGCGGCGTGAGCCTGCACGGCATCGCGCTGAACCTCAACACCGACCTCGGCTACTTCGCGCGCATCCAGCCGTGCGGCATGGACGCGGCGGTCATGGGCAGCGCGGCACGGACGCTCGGGCGGGACGTGGACTTCGCCGCGTGCAAGGCCGGCTTTGCTGGGCACTTCGCCGCGCAGCTCCACGTCCCGGCGCGGCGCGTGGACGAGCGCGAGGTCGTGGCCCGCCTGCAGTGCTGAGTCACGGGTCCATGTAGACCTTCGCGTCCCAGCTGCCGACGGGCATGGAGACCAGGCCGGAGCCCGATACGTCCACGAGGAGCTGGAAGCGCCCGTGCGGCATGGGCGTGGGGAAGCTGCTGTACACGCAGTCCAGGGGCGTCGGGGCGGGCAGCGCGCCCACGTTCACGAGCGGGCAGTCCGCGTCCGCCTGCGCGACGTCGCCCGTGTCGAGGTTCACGAGCTGGGTGCGGATGTGGCCGTGGAAGCCGAACTGGGGGAGGGGCGCGAGCTGGTAGCAGCTGAACGCGTCGTCGATGAACACGCCGGATTGGCCCGCGACGCGCAGCGGCGCGAAGTCCTCGACGTCCGCCCGCTCGCTGCCCGTGCAGTCCGCGTCGGCGGCGACGCCGGGCGGCGACAACGCGTAGGCAGGCCCCAGCAACGCCAGCGCGACCAGGGCAACGATGAGCGTGCGCCGTGGCAGCGGAACCAAGCCTCCCAGGCGAGCAAACGGCGGAGGGGATAATTGCCTTCTCTGGAGAGCGTCCCCGGGTGCGGACGGGTCCGCGGGCGGACCGCTGACGACCTTCAAATGGGCCCACCAATCACGGAATGCCTCCCGCGCCCGCTGGAGGGCCATGCGCGCCCGCGCCATCCTCGCCTTGGGCTTGCTCCTGGCCGCCCTGCCCGTCGCCGCTGCCGCCCCCGCCCTCCCCGCGGAGCTGCCGGACAGCCCCGATGCCGTCACGGCGCAGGCGTGCGCGACCTTGGCCGGCGCGCCGGAGCCGGCGAGCAGCACGGCGCGCGACGCGGCGCAGCAGGCCGGCCTCTGCCTCGCCCCGGCCGCGCAAGCAGGCGGGCAGGAGGAGGAGCAGCAGGACGCGGTCGCGGACGCGCAGCCCGCGGACGACGCGCAGGCGGACGCGCAGGAAGCGGCCGACATCGCGCAGGGCTTCGCCGAGCAGGCCATCGCCGACCCGGCGGGCGTGCCCGACCGCGCGCCCGGCTTCCTCGACGCGCTCGCGTCCTGGGCGCAGGGCGCGGTCAGCGGGTTGCCGGGCATCGTGGACGGCATCGGCGCGCAGCTCAACGGCGCGGCGCACGTCGCGGCCGGCGCGACCGACCAGCTCGGCCTCGGCCTGGGCGCGGTGGCGCGGCAAGCGGGCGACGCGGCGCAGGGCGCGGTGCACGGCGTGGCCGACGCCATCGGCGAGGCGGGCAAGGCCCTCGACGGCATCCTCCACCCCGCAGGCAAGTCGAACGGCTCCCTCCCGGGCATCGGCGGCGCGCCGAGCAGCGCGGGCAAGCTCGCCGGCAAGGCGCAGGGCCTGCTGCGCGACCTGCCGCTGCCCGGCTGAGGGCGCGCGGGCCGGGCGGGCTCAGCGCAGCTCGCCCTGGTCCATGAGGCGGAACGCGATGCGCACGGTCACCTGGTACTCCTTGATCTTGCCGTTCTCGATGCTGCCGCGCTCCTCCGTGACCTCGAACCAGGCGAGGCCCTTGAGCGTCTGCGCCGCCTTCTTCACCGCGTTGTTCGCCGCGTCGGCGAAGCTCTTCTCGCTGATGCCGACGAGGTCGATGAACTTGTACGTCTTGTTCGGGGCCATGCACCCCCAGCACGCAGCGCAGGCGGGGTGAACCTTTCGCATCCTGCGGGCCCGGAGCCTTGACGCGTCGCATGCGACCACGCTGCCGGGAGCGGGTTCTTGTGCCCCTTCCGCGCTGCCGGAGCCATGCGCGGCCAGACCCTCGTGCTCCTCGCCAGCATCGCCTTCGCCTCCACCGCCTGGGCCGTCGAGCCCCCGACATGCTCCGACGGCAGCACGGGCGTCGAGGTCGTGTCGCCCGACCCGGTCAGCGCCGGCGTGCCCGACGTCGCGGGCGCGACCATCGAGCTCGGCGGGCCGGACGGCATCGCCGCCGTTTGCAACCCGGAGAGCCCGCACGTCAGCGCGACGCCCACCGTGCACGTCATCACCGAGGACCCCATCGTCGACACCGTCCTCGGCATCGCCGAGCCCATCATCGAGCAGGTCCTGGGCCTGCTCCCGCCCGTGCCTCCGCTGCCGCCGTGAGTTGGAGAACGACGTCCGCGCGCCACCCATCCGTCGTCGGAGGGGAGCACGAGGAGCGAGGAGCCGGAGCGCGCAGCGCGAAGGCGACGAGCGACGCTGTCCCCCATCAGCCGAAGCTCTTGCCGCAGCCGCAGCTCGAGCTGGCGTTCGGGTTCTTGATGTTGAACCCGCCGCCCATGAGGGAGTCGATGTAGTCGATGACGATGCCGTCGAGGATGGGCTCGTTCGCCGGGTCGATGAACAGCTTCACGCCGTTCACGTCGACGACGGTCTCGCCGTTCGTCGTGCCCTGGACGAAGCTCAGCTCGTACATGAAGCCGGCGCAGCCGCCGGGATAGACATCCACGCGCAGGCCGAAGCCCTGCTTCCCTTGCTGCTCCGCGGCCTGCTTCAGCATCTTGGCCGCCGTCTCCGTGACTTGGACCTGCATCCGGCTCACCGCGATGGACGCCTATCCCGGTCCCTGCTATTTAACTTGAGCGTCTGTGCCGCGCGCAGGACGTGCCTCGGTCACGCGCCGGTGACCTGCTCGGCACGCGCTTCCCCGCCCCGCGCCGCCTCGCGGTCGATGCGCGCCGCCTCGTCGCGGCTCAGGCCGAGGCGCTCCCGCGCGGTCTCGAGCAGGTCGTGCTCGTCCGGGGTCAGGTGCCCGTCCGCCCAGGCCTGCCGCGCCAGGTCGCGGTACAGCGCGGCCCGCTCCGGGTGGCTCATCTCCTGGGCCGGCTTCGCGCCCGGCATCGCCGCGCTGGCGACGCGGTCCGCGAAGTGCTGGAGCGGGGCGAGGGCGAACACGAGCGCGCCCGCGGCGACGATGCCGATGTAGGTGCCGAGCGTGGTCTGGAAGTACGTCTGCACGCTGTTGCTCACGACGAAGAACACGCCGATGAACACGCCGGCGATGGTGCTGTTCTTGATGGTCCAGCGGACCTTGACGTCGATGCCGAGCATCTGGTGGCGCACGATGGCGTAGGCGAGGATGGCCACGCCGGCGCTGCGGAACAGACCGTATCCCAGCCCGCCCGTCCGCGTCGTCGCGTCGAACAGCAGCATGCCGACGGGCACGGGGACGAGGCAGAGCAGGGCCACGTTGCGCGCCAGCGCCGCCTCGCGCCCTTCCGCGCGCGCCGCGTTCCGCAGCCAGAGGGCGCACAGCACGAGGACCGGGCCGAGGGTCACGACGACGATGTACCACGGCGCGGCCATGGCGTTGCTGCCCGCCACGACGCCGGGATACAGGACGAGCGCCGCCGTCATGAGCGCGTACTGCCGGCGGTCCCGCGCATCGCCCGCCTGCCAGCGCAGGGCCCACAGGGCGAGGGCGAGGGTGAACCCCGCGAGGAGCACGCTGCGGGTGATCTGCGACCATCGGAAGGCCTCCGCGGCGACGGGGTCCACGCCCGTCAGGGGCGCGAAGGGCGCCGCGGCCACGAGGCCGAGGAAGCCTCCCAACGGGACCCATACGGTGACCGCGAACCGGGCCGCGGCGAGCGCGCCGGGCAGCACGAGGACCCCGCGTTCGGCGCGGCGCAGGGGCAACGGATAACTCACCGCGAGCAAGGCGACGCCCACGCCCGCCACCGCCTGCACGACGGCGCTCCCCCACCAGGCGAGCGCGCCGAGGGCGTCGTCGGGGATGAACAGGTTCACGAACAGCCAGTTGAGGCCGAACGCCAGCCCGAACACGATGAACCACGTGTGCACGCGCTGCCGCGGGCGGACGGTCGCCACGAACGCCGTGAGCAGGAGGTCGAGGACGCCGCTCCCTGCGTTCACCAACGCCGCCAACGTGAAGTCGAACGTCAACGGCGGCCGATGCGCCGCGGGGCGCATGAACCTGCCGCGGCTCAGCCCAGCCGGAGCGCCATCAGCGGCACGAGCATCTCGTCCGGCGTGCAGCCGCCGTGCCGGCCGAGCAGTTCCTCCTTCGGCGGCCGGCCGGGCTGGTTCCAACTGAACGGCCAGGTCATGCCGTGCCCGGGAGCCGGCAGCGCGACGAGGTCCCCGACGCGCCCCCGCGCCTCGGCGCACCACGGGAGGGGGCCGAGCAGTCCGAGGCGCTGCACCTCGCCCATGTCGAGCACGTGCCCTCCAGGCCCGAGGCGCTCCTGCATCGCCTCGCGCAGCGCCTCGCGCTGCCCCTCGCGGCTCTGCAGGAAGCCCCAGCGCGAGTCGCCCCAGTTCGGCAGCAGGAGCGCGTCGCGCAGCTCGGCATGCTCGCGCACGCGCAGCACGCGCTCGGGCGGGATGGTCGCCAGCCCATGGTCGGCGGTGATGAGCAGCAGCGCCTTCGGGTCGTGCGCCTTGTCGAGGAGCTCCCGCGCGAGGGCATCGCCCAGCATGGCCAGCTCCGCCGCGTGGTGCGCGCTCCCCGGGCCGCGCGCGTGCGCGACGGTGTCGATGCTCGGCCAGTAGCCCTGCACCACCCCCGCGCTGCCCGGCATCGCGCCCAGCGCTCCGCGCATCTCCACGAGCAGCTCGCCGAGCGTCGTCGTGCCCACCGCCTCGCCGCCCTTGTACACCATGCGCGTCAGGGGCGAGCCGAGGAACTCGCGCCGCGTGACGTTGAGGTGGTGCGCGCCGGCCTGGCCGAGCAGCTGCGCTGCGGTGGGCGCGGTGAAGAAGTCCTCCGGCCGGACCTGCGCGTCCAGGCCCCGCCCGCCGGCCGCCGGCGCGAACGCCACCATGTTCGCCACGCAGCCGAACTCCTGGAGCCAGAGGTGGTAGCCGAGGAGGCCATGCTGGGAGGGCGCAAGCCCCGTGTTGAGGCTGGCGATGGCGGCCGTGGTCGTGCTCGGCGCCACGCTCGTGATGCGCATCAGCTCCGCGTGCGCCGCGAGCTTCGCCCAGCCGCCCTCCATGCCGCGCTGGAGCTGGTTCCAGCCCCAGCCGTCGAGCGTCAGCAGCGCGATGCGCTCCACGCCTTCGGCCAGCTCCGCGGGCAGGGTGAGCGGCGGCAGCGTGCCCTGGGCCGGCACGCCCAGCGCGCGCAGCATGGCCGGCAGGAGGTTCGCGATGCTGCCGCCTTCGTACGCGGGGGCGAGCACGCCCGGCAGCGCCTCGCGGGGCTCCACGCGCTGGCACGCGGGCGCGTCCGCTAAGGCTTTGCGGTCCGAGCCGCGGGCTCACGCAGCGGGCTCACGCCGGCTTGGCCATCGTGACCTGCAGGTCGTAGTCGTCCAGGCCGTTCGCGTGCAGGACGCTCACCACGTAGTCGCCCGCGGGCAGGTTCTGCTGCACGATGCTGTCTGGCGTGCCCTTGGGCTGCGCGAAGTTCTTGCCGTTCAGGCTTTGCTGGAACACGTTCCCGCCGCACGTCGCCGCGTCGCGCAGCTCCAGGTCGAGGTCCGCGCCGTCGAGGTCCGGCACGCTGAGCGTGATGGCCATCGTGCCCGGCGATGCCAGGTGCACGAGGTACGAGTCGCCCACATCGCCCGGCGTGATGGCGGCCTGCGTCTGCCCCGTCGGGGCGAGCGCGTACGGGCTGGCGCAGCCGAGGGCGATGTCCGGCTGGTCGGTGAGGGCGAAGCTGATGGCGGGCTCGGCGACGAGGAGCGTGTAGGGCGCGGTCTCCAGCAGGTGGTCGGTGCGCGTGAGCACGACGCTCCACAGCCCGTCCACGTCCACGTTCAGCTCCACCTCCGCCTGCTCCGCGGGCGCGGCGAGGACGGTGCTGTCGCGGAGCACGCCGGCCGGGTCGTACAAGTCCATGTGCACGAACCGCGGCGCGAGGCCGGCCGCGGGCAGGGTCGGGAGCGGGTCGAGCGCCAGGCTGAGCCGGTGCGCGGGCAGGAGCGCGACCTTGAGCTTGTGGCCTTGGGTGACGAGCGCCTGGAACGCGTCCGCGCGGTCGGAGCCCTCGAACGAGCCGCTGTACGCGCCCTCCGCGAGCACCGGGCCGCTGTTCCGCGCGCCGGCCACGTCGCCGCCCGTGCCGAAGTCGTCCTCGCCGCGGAACGAGCCGGGCGGGCCCTGCAGCAGGCTTGCTCCGCCGAGGCTGATGCCGGCGTAGCTCGTACCGAGCAGAATCTCGCCGCGGTACGGGCCCTCCTGGATGGTGACGTGGAGCACGGTGGCCCACGCCTCGTGGAACAGGGCGCCGTTCCGCTGGCCCACGTCGTTGAACGTGGCCGTGATGCCGCCGGCGCTGATGGTGCACGGCACACCCGGGCTCACCGGGCCGACGCCGATGGGCGCGAGGCTGGCCGGGGGCTGCACGACCGCCTGCGCCGTGAACGGGCAGGGGGTGACGCCGTGCGTGCTGAAGCCGGGTGCCGTCGCGCTGGAGGTCACGGCCTCGGCCCCGCGGTCCATGTCGGTCGTGGAGCTGGCGCTCCCCGCCGCGCTGACGAGGTCCATCTGCGCGTGCGCATCGGAGCCCATGACATCCTCCCGCAGCGTGACGCGGGGCAGCGCCAGGCACGCCGCCTGCGCCGTGAGGTCGTAGCAGAGCTGGTCCAACTGCACGTCGGCGTCCACGTGGGCGAAGCGCGCCGCGGCATCGGCCACGAGGTGCTGCTCCGCGCCCGGGACGGGGCCGTGCGCGGCGTCCGCCAAGAGCAGGTCGGCGTCGAACTGCACGTCACCAGCCTGGTGCGGGTCGGCCACGACCGCGGATTCCTGGCCGAGCAGGTCGTCGGCCGGCCGCACGGCGATGGTGCCAGCGACCACGTGGAGCGGGACGTTGCCCTCCACGTGCAGGGCCTGGGCGAAGGTGCGCAGGGTCGGGTCCTCGAGGAACAGCGCCTTCTGCGCGACCGGGCCGAGGCAGTTCGATTGGGTGTCGAAGGACTGCGCGTTGACCGTGTAGCCGCCGCGGGGCAGCTGGGCCGTGTCGAACACGATGTCGGCGGGCGCGCCCGCGTACGGGCTGCTCGTCGTGCCCGGCGCGCCCCACATCGTCACGCGGTCGATGGCGCGGCCCTGCGCGGTCGCGGTGAGCGTGCCCTGCACGGCCAGCGGCGGGTTCGCCGGGGTCGTGGTCGCGACGCCGCGGATGTACACCTTGCTGTCCGGGGCGAGGAACGTCGGCGCGGGCACGGACGGGCACGGGCACGATGCCGCAGGCGCGGGCGTGCTGCCGTCGGGGCACTTGCGCACGACCTCGAAGGCGCGCAGGTAGGGGAAGTAGGTCGTCTCGTAGCGCTCGGTGAGGTTGCAATTGGCGATGCACGGCGCGGGGCCGATGCACACGCCGCCCTCCATCGGGCACGGGCCGTACACGTGGCAGTTCTCCACGCAGATGGAGTATCCCTGGATGTCGTAGGTCCAGAGCGCGCCCTTCGGGGCGTAGGTCTGCGCGTCGAAGGCCATGGCGTACACGCCGAGCGCGCTGCGCTGGTGCTGGAACCACGGGTCGACCCAGTCGTAGCCGGGCGCGAAGCTCAGGCCGAGGGGGACGCCGTTCATGTTGTAGTTGCGCACCGTTCCACCCCAGGAGCTGTCGGACGCGAGCAGCGCGCCCTGCCAGGCCGCGAGGTGGTAGGCGCGGTCGGGCAGGACGAGGTCCTGGGCCTGGCGCGTGACGGTGTAGCTCGCCGCGCCGGCGGTGGCCGGGCTCACGGTGTAGCGCGGCACGCTCTGCGCGCCCCAGGCGATGAGCATGTCGTGCGCGCCCGGGCTGGCCTCGTCGATGGTGATGCCCTGCGGGTCGCTGACCGGCCCGGAGAACGTGGCGACGACCGTGCCCGCCATCGTCATGCCGACGACGGTGCCGCTGTGGTCGGCGCGCGCGCCCCACAGCAGGTTGCGCGTCGCGTCGTAGGCGAGCTGCCCCCAGCCGGAGGCACCAGGCACGCCGGGCACGAGGGCGGAGCAGGCCGGGGCGTACGTGCTCGTGACGAGCGCGTTCGCCATGGAGATGTTCTTCGTGGAGTTCGTGGCGTAGAACAGGCGGCTCGCCGCCCCGGCTTGCTTCACGGCGACGCCGCCGGGCAGGCCGGTGATGCCGCACGGGTTGCCGGGCGCGATGGACACCCCGCTCACGATGAGCTGGTCGCCGTTGGCCGCCAGGGCCCCGCCGCTCGCAACGAGCCCGACGAAGCCGGACGTCAACATCATCGCCATCAGGGCGGTGGCCCGGAGGTGCACTTGTTCCACGTCTCCGCGCCGCCCAACCACCGGCCCCCTCATCCCCGTTTGCCCTGATTCCTGCTGCGCTTCCGGGGATTCCTCGGCGCGTGCAGGACGCGTCCGGCATGCGCAGCCCGGTGTCGTGAGACCGCTTATGGGGGGATGCGCTGTTGCGCGCACCGGTCACCATGCGCACCGCCCCGCGCGCGCTCACGCTCGCCCTCGTCGCCCTCCTCGCCCTGCCGGCCTTGCCGACGGGCACGGCGACGCACGAGCAGCCCTACGC
>JAIVGT010000344.1 GCA_020201485.1 Halobacteriales archaeon | reverse complement strand
CTCTGGAACGGGTCGTGCCGCACATCGCCGAGCAGCGCGCCGGCGTGCGCGCCGGTGGCGTCGATGAACGGCGGCTTGTCCTGCAGGGTGTGCGTGACGAGGAGCTTGGGCACGAGCGCCGTCTCGCGGATGCCCATCTGGCGCATGACCATGAACAGCATCGCGGCGGCGATGATGCCGACGATGAGGATGGTCGGGTCGCGCGTGTTGATGTACGTGATGATGCTGAACGCGCCGATGGCGAGCATGATGAGGAGCTGCAGCGTGGCCTTGCGCTCCTGCTTGCGGTTCGCCTCCGCCTTCTGCGCGGCGACGATCTCCTTCCCCTTGCCCGCCGGCACGACGCGGATGCGCGGGGCGTGCGTGTCCTCGAGGTTCGGGTAGGTGACGATGTCCTCCAGGTCCTCGGGCGGGAGGAGCTCGGCCATGGCCTTGGCGAGCATGGACTTGCCCGTGCCCGGGTCGCCGATGAGCATGACGTGCCGCTTCTGCTCCGAGGCCTTGCGGATGACCTCCACCGCCTTGTCCTGGCCGATGACCTGGTCGATGAGCTTGTCACTGACCGGCATGTCGGCGGTGGTGGCGAAATCCTGCTCCAGGACCCATTGGTCCACGGGCTTGAGGGATTGCTGTTGGGTCATTGGGCCACGGCTCGGAGAACGGGCTGCTCCTCGATGGGAACAGGATTCCGTCGTCGCTGTGCCCTTATCAAATTTTGGGATATGTGCCTATCGGTCAAGGGCCTGGGGCTGCCGCGGGCTGACAGGGCCAGGTGAGCGGCCGGTGAGCGCCCGACAAGGCTCGCGGACAGGCATCGGCGGCTGGCCGTGCAGGTGCGGCTCGGCCGGGCCCTCGCGCGGGCCCTCGATGGGCCGATTGCTTGATGCGATGGAGCCCCGTTGCCCGCGCGATGCTCGTCGTCCCCGGCCCGCGCAGCCCGCTGCTCAGCGAGCGCCTTGCGCGCGCCCTCGGGTGCAACGTGGCCAAGGTCGAGCACAAGCTCTTCCCCGACGGCGAGGTATACGTGCGCGTCCACGATGACCTGCGCGGGCAGGAGGTCGCGCTCGTGCAGACCACGTGGCCGAACGACAGCCTCGTCGCCCTGCTGCTCCTCCAGGACGCGGTGCGGCGGCTCGGCCCGAAGCGCGTCCACGTCGTGCTTCCGTACGCAGCCTACGCCCGGCAGGACCGCGCGTTCCACGACGGGGAGCCCATCAGCGCCGAGGCGACGCTCAAGCTCGTCGCGGAGCAGGCGGACAGCATCACGACCGTGGACCTCCATCGGCCCGCGAGCCTGGGCGTGGTCAAGCTGCCGACGCGCAACGTGAGCGCAGTGCCCGCCATCGCCGACCACTTCCGCGCCCTGCCCCCGGGCGTCGTCCTCGCCCCGGACAAGAACGCCCTCGACCGCGCGGAGCAGGCGGCGAAGCTGCTCGGCGCGGACGTGGATTTCCTCATCAAGAAACGCGTCGCGCCCGACGTCGTGGAGATGCAGCCGCGCACGCTGGACGTGGCGAGCAAGCGCGTGCTCATCGTCGACGACATCATCAGCACGGGCGGCACGATGGTCACGGCGAGCCAGGTGCTGAAGCGCCAGGGGGCGACCGCGGTGAGCGCGGCGTGCACGCACGGCCTGTTCGCGCCCGGCGCGCTGGACCGCCTGCACACCGCCGGCCTGGAGCAGACGGTCGCGACGGACACCATCGAGGGGCCGGCGAGCGCGGTCACCGTCGCGTCGGTCGCGGCGGAAGCCCTGCGGCACCACGTCGCGGTGCGTTAGCGGCGGCGGGCGAGCGCGGCGCCGGCGAGCGCGAGGAGCACGAGGCCGACCTCCGCGCCGGGCACGGCGTTCCGCACGTCGTTCACGATGTTCTTCTCCGTGAGCGCCGGGTTGTCCGGGTAGCCGTCCTGCGCGTCGGGCGCGCCATCGCCGTCCTGGTCGCGCGGGCCGATGGTGAGCTGCGCGCTCGTCGTCAGCATCTGCCCGCCCCAGGTCACGCGCAGCTCGACCGCCGTCCGGCCTTCCTGCGCGCTGGTCAGCGCCAGGTGCGGCCGGGCCTCGCCGCTGCCGGGCACGTCGACGTCCGCGCCCGCCTGGTCCGTCCCGAGATCGGCCGCGACGTGCGTCCGCGCCGGGGCCTCGCCCGTGTTGCGCAGCACGACCTCCAGGTCGAAGGGCACGCCGACCTGCGGGGCCATGCTCGGCGCGACGCGCTCCACGGCGAGCGCTGCCGGGGTCAGCACGCGGAACGGAGCATGGAGGTAGGCGATGCGCGCCGTGTGGTCGCCCGCAGCCCCGGCCGCCGCGCGCAGCGTGACGTGCGTCGCCTGGAGCGAGGGCACGGTCACGTCCTGCTGCGCCACGACCTGGTCGTCGATGACGAGCTGCACGTTGCGCGTCTCGGGCGCGGCGTGCACGTTCGTCGCGGTCGCGTGGGCGACGAGCTCCCCGCCGGGCAGGATGCGCTCTTCGTCCAGCTGCAGGTCGCTGAACACGATGGGCACCTCGTTCGGGGCCTCGATGTAGGGCGGCCAGTCCGCACCAGTGAAGTGGCTCGCGCCGCCCAGGGGCGAGCCGGTCACGTACCGCTCCCAGAACGGCCGCATCGTCGTCGTGCTCGCCTGCCCCACGACGCGGTCCACGACGCGCAGGACGTCCTCCTCCGACATGCGGCGGTGCTCGATGTCCCGCGGCAGGATGACCTTCTGCCACTCCTCGTTCAGCGCCGCCAGGATGTCGCGCAGGCCATAGCGCTGCCCGGTGAGGTTGCGCACCTCGTGGTCGAGGAAGAGGAGCGTGAACAGGCCCTTTTTGTACGCGACCTGCTCGTACGGCCCGCCGTAGTTCGCCGCGGTCAGCGGCTGGAGCTGGACCGGGTCGCGCACGGCTTGGTCGTATTCCTCCTTGAATTCCTTCCGCAATTCGCCCAGGCCGAAGCCGGGCTGCGTCTCCGTCACGAACCGGCTGAGCGCGCCGTGCAGGTCCGCATCCCCTTCGTTCAGCCAGATGCTGCTCCGGCCGGCCTCGTCGATGGTCTGGAACTGCTGCCACACGTGCGCATACTCGTGCGCGATGGTGGCGCGGCTGGCGTTCTTGTGCACGAACAGCGAATCCGTGCTGCCCAGCCCGCCCGTGAACATCGGCGCGCCGGCGCTGATGACCAGGATGCGCTGCCCCGTCACGTTCCCGTAGATGCTCTGGTAATATGGCGTGGCCTTCTCCAGGTAGTCGAAGAGGCTGTCCTTGTC
>JAIVGT010000007.1 GCA_020201485.1 Halobacteriales archaeon | reverse complement strand
AAAGGGATCGGCTACGTCGGAACCTTCCCCTTGAGCTGCGCCTCGTACAGCTTCCGCACCGCGCCGAGCGTGTCTGCGTCCTCCGGTCCTTTGTCGTCGCGCACGGCGGTGATGCGGGCGAAGCGCAGCGCGAAGCCGCTCATGTACTGCGGGCTGTGCTGGATCTCGTTGTACGTGGTCTCGACCACGACCTCCGGGCGGACGCGGTAGCCCCAGCCCTCGTCCGCCTCGGCCAGGCCGCGCAGCCGCTCCGTCATCGCGTCCAGCTCGGCGTCGGTCAGCCCCTTGAACGTCTTGCCCACCATCGCCCAGCCGGGGCGCACCGTGACCGGCCCGCGCGGTGCGCTCGCCGGCTGCACGAGCAAGGCTTCCTCGCCTTCCGGCACGCGCACCGCGAGGTGGTAGTTGCTCAGCTTGCCCTCGCGCTTCCCGCTGCCCCACTCCACGCCGATGATGGTGCAGTCGAGGGTCACGGCCGGCTTCACCTTGAGCCAGAACGCGCCGCGCTTGCCCGGCGAATAGCTGCTGCGCGGGTCCTTCAGCATCACGCCCTCGTGCCCGGCGGCCAGGGCGCCGTCGAGCACGCGCTGCGCGGCCGCGATGTCGGCGGTGCGGATGCGGGGCGCGAGCGAGCCGGGCGGGGCGATGCGCGCCAGCTCCCGCCAGCGCGCCTCGGCCGGCTCGTCGAGGAGCGTGCGGCCGTCCACGTGCAGGCAGTCGAAGAGATGGGTGGTGAGCGGGATGCGCGCGCGCTCCTCGGCCACGCCGTGCACGCGGCGGAAGCGGCGCATCAGCTCCTGGAAGGGCAGCGGCTTGCCCTGCGCATCGCAGGCCACCGCCTCGCCCTCGACGACGGCCTCATCGCAGCGCAGCGCCAGCCCTTCCTCCACGCACTCCGGCACGCTCGCCGTCACATCGGTCAGCCGCCGGGAGAACACGCGCACCTCGCCGCCGCGCTTGTGGATGGCGATGCGCGCCCCGTCGTACTTCGGCTCGACCGCGCACGCGCCCAGCTCGCGCATCCCCTCGGCCAAGTCGGCCGCGACCTCGGCCAGCATCGGCCGCAAGGGGACGAACACGCGCAGCTGGACAGCGGCGAGCGCTCCCGGGCCCTCGTTCAGCGCGATGGCCGCGACCTCGCCCAGGTCCCCCCGCAACAAGTGGGCGCGCCGCACGCTCGCCGGCTCCGCCCCGCTCGCCTTCGCGATCGCTTCGAGCACGACGCCGTCGCTCGCGCCCGTGCGCAGTTCGCCGTGCAGCAGGGCCAGGAGCCAAGCCCGCTCCTCCGCATCGGCGCGCCCGAGCAGCGCGCGCAAGCGGCGCTCGCGCTTGCCCCGCGCGTCCTTGCCCTGCTCCGCGCTCATCGCCCGGAGCTCCGCGTCCACGGCGCGCACGGTCAGCGGGTCGTCCAGCAACGTGCGCTGCGCCGCGCCGCCCAGGGCCGCGCGCATCGTGGACCAGCCCACGTCCAGGCCGCGCGCGCTCGTCTCCGGCAGCGCCTTGGCCGCGAGGAAGCGCGCGCCCGCCGCGCGCTCCTCCGGGGTCAGGCCTTGCAGGAACTGCGCGGCGAGCCGGACCTTCCCCAGCCTGCTCGGCGTGGCGCGCAGGGCCTCGCACACCTCCGCGTACGCCCGGAACGGCGTGGCCATGGTCTCACAGGTAGACGAGCTGCACGCACGTCGGCCAGTCGCGCACCATCGCCAGCCCGCGGGCGCGCCCGAACCAGGCCCGCCCGCGCTCGTCCGGTCTGCCCAGGGCATAGCCCAGCGCGCGCAGGGCCTCGATGCTCGGCGGGTCCATCACGTACACCGCGTCGCCCGACTCCGTGTCCACGTACACGTGCATGGGCAGGCGGAGGGCGTAGCGCATCTCCGCTGCGAGCCTCGCCGCCATCGCCTGCAGCTCGCGTGGCTCGAAGCGGTGCTCGCCCTCCTTCGCCTGCGCCTTCGGCTCGGCCTCGCGCAACAGGTCGGCAAGGAGCCGGCGCTGCGACACGAGCCCGGCGTGGATGGTGCCGAGCTCCATGCGCAGGTAGCGCTGGAAGGCCCGCTCGTCGCCGAACACGGCGTGACCAGGAGGCGCAGGGTCTTGGACCTTGCCCCGGAGAGCCTGCTCCGGCAAAGCTCAAGGCCTGGACTCGCCTGGTCGCCGCATGCGCCCCGGCCTCGCCGCGCTCGCCCTCGTCGTCGTGACCCTCGCCGGCTGCATCGGCAGCCCGTCCGCCCCGCTCCAGCAGCAGGGCCCGGC
The DNA here is from genome assembly GCA_020201485.1 of Halobacteriales archaeon. GTDB lineage: Archaea > Thermoplasmatota > SW-10-69-26 > JACQPN01 > JAIVGT01 > JAIVGT01. The sequence goes on along the minus strand of JAIVGT010000007.1, from coordinate 9,752 downwards.
GAACCTGCCGGCAACGGACTTGCCCCGCCCCGAGGTGCAGGTGCCGAAGTTCGCCGCGCCCATCGTCCTCGACGCGCTGAGCGGCGCGACGGAGCCGAACATCCGCGCCGACGCGCAGGACCGCGTGTTCGTCACCACGACCGCGACGCACCTCTGGCGCAGCCTGGACGGTGGCAAGACGTTCGAGGCCGTGGGCAACCGCACGTGCGGCTTCCGCTTCCTGGGCACGTGCGTGCCGGGGCAGGAAGGCGCGGGCGTGCGCAGCCCGCTCACCGGCGGCGGCGACGGCGCGCTCGACGTGGACGCGCAGGGCACGCTCCACTGGGCCGGCCTGTTCGGGAGCAACAACACGACCGTGCCCTACCAGCGCAGCCTGGACCACGGCCTGAACTGGAGCGAGCCCTTCGACCTCGCGAACGGCAACAGCACGGACCGGGAGTGGATCGCCACGGGCAAGGACGGGGCGGTCTATGCCATCTGGCGCGACAGCGGCGCGCCCAGCCCGGGCGGCTTCGACCCGACGACGTTCCTGCTGGGCTCGGGCCCCTCGCTGAACCGCATCATGTTCCGCGCCTCGCACGACAACGGCACGACCTGGGGCGCGCCCCAGCCCATCCTCGAGGAGGAGCCCATCGACGGCACGCTCGCCGTGGACGTGGCGCGCGACTACCTCTACGCCGCGATGAGCCCGACGGATGGCCGCTCCCTCCTCGTCCTGCGCAGCCTCGACGGCGGCCGGACGTGGAACGCGACGACCATCGCCAGCCGGAACAGCACGAGCCCCGTGGACCAGGCGTTCGGGGCCATCACGACCTTCATCTTCCCCGTGACCGCGGTGGACGAAGCGGGCACGGTGTACGTGGCCTGGGCCGAGGACGCGACGCAGGACAACATCCCCGGCCTGGCGAAGAGCGCCGAGACCCCGCACGTCTACCTCAGCATGAGCAAGGACCACGGCGCGACCTTCAGCAAGCCGGCGATGGTCAGCCCGCCGGGCGTGCCCGCCTTGCTCCCGGCCATCGTCGCCGGCGCGCCCGGCCGCGTCGCGCTCGCCTGGTACGAAGGGGCCCTGCCCCTGCCCAGCGACAGCCTGCCGGACGAGTGGTTCGTCACGCTCGCCGAGAGCACGACCGCGGACCAGGACCAGCCGGTGTGGAAGACCGCCGCGACCACGGAGCAGCCCATCCACCTCGGCGGCATCTGCACCTCCGGCACCGGATGCGGTCCGGGCGACCGGAGCCGCGGCGACTTCTTCGAGGTCACGCTGCGCGCCAACGGCCAGCCCATCCTGGCCTACGTGCAGGACACCGGCCCCGAAGGAGCGACGGCCCGGGCGCGCGGCCAGGTGCTGGTCAGCGCTGTCACCGACGGGACAAGCATGCGGTGATGGTCCCGCCCCGGCCATCCCCCGTTGCCGGTCCGGTCCCGCGGGTGTGACCCCGTCCCGTGACAAGGCAACCAACATCCCCCGGGACGAGAACCAGTCCCCCGGAGGCTGCCGCGAGGTGTGCCCAGGCACACCGACGTGGCATCCAGGGGATACGAGGCATGCTGAAGGAGATCGTCGTCGAGCTCTCGCGCGGCCGTGCAGCCAACCCGTTCATCAAGTACCTCATCGAGCACCCCGGTTTGAGCGGCCGTGTCGTGAGCATGAAGATCGAGCGCGACTCCGCGTGGGAGATGCTGCTCGTCGAGGGACCGGAGCGCGAGGTCGAGGAGCTGCGCGGCTTGGTCGACACCAGCCGCGACCAGTTCACCATCGACCGCACGGTCATCGACCAGTGGGGCACGGGCATGCTCATCTACAGCAAGTGGCGCCGCCCGGCCACCGGCCAGGACGTGAGCATCCCGCACCTGGCCCAGGACAGCATCGGGCCGCGCTGCATCCTGCGCATGGAGTTCGCGAAGGGCACGCTGCTCTACCGCATCGCGGACGAGAACCACGACGCGCTCACGCGCTTCTTCGACATCCTGCAGCGCGAGCTGCAGCCGCGCTACGAGGTCAAGCTCGTGCGCGTCGGCTACTACGAGAACCGCGACGCCATCGCGCGCGCCATCGGCCCCGAGGACCTGCATCTCGCCAAGGAGGCGCTGAGCCGCGGCTACTACGACGCCCCGAAGCGCGTCGGCGTGCGCGAGCTGGGCACCGCCCTCGGCCTGAGCAAGAGCGTCGTCGCGCGCCGGCTCAAGGCCATCGAGCGCAAGGCCCTGGAGAACCTCATCGCCGGGAAGTAGGGACCGCACCCCCGACCCCCCGATCCGCACCCCGCGCCGGCCCGACCGCACCCGTGGCCGGCGCCCTCGCTTTTTCCTACCCCCGCTGCCGCAGCGCAGCGGCCATCGCCAGCGCGAGCAGGCCGAGCACGGCCGGGGACGGCGTGCGCGCCGGCTCGCGGCCCAGGGTGTGCAGCGTGGCCTCGGCGCTGCTCGCCGTGTTGCCGGCGCAGTCCTCGAACTCCGTGTGCCAGCGGTACAGCGCGCCCGGGCTGAGCCGCTGCGCCTGGAAGCCGTGCGCGGTGGCGCGCACGAACGTGGGCACGAGCGCGGCCGCGCTCCCGTCCTCGGCGAGCACGACGAGCTTGCCCGTCGCGTCCTCGCTCGTCCCCGCGCGCACGTCGAACGTGGTCGCGGTGATGTTCTGCGCCGGCCCCGCGTCCACGGTGGGCGGCGCCACGTCGCGCGCCAACTCGAGCAGGCTCGCGCCGCGGAAGCTGCGGGGGAAAGCCAGGACGATGCGCACCTCGGCCGGCGTGCCGCTCACGTTCGCCACGCTCGCGCCGCGCAGCGCGCCTTCCACGCCAGGGCCGGCGAAGCTCTCGAAGCACGCGCCGTCGACCCGGGGCACGACCTGCTCCACGCGTTCGACGTCCCAGCCGCGCACCGTCACGTTCCCGACGAGGCGCTGCTGGCTGGACGCGATGCTGAGCGCCAGGTCGTCGCTCGCGTTGCGCACGACCGTCGCGTTCGCGTCGCTGCCGCGGAACGCGACCTCGCGGCCCTCGACCACGAGGTCGAAATGCCCGTTCGCGGCGAGCGCGCCGGGCGCGAGCAGGAGCAGGCCGAGTGCGAGGATGCGCACGCTGCGGTCACATCGCCGCGCGCCATGAAGCTACCTCGACCATGCTTCGTGGGAAACCCTCAAGAGGCAGCCGGCCGGTCGCGCCCTGAGCCCCATGTCCCGCCGCGCTCCCGCCCTCACCCTCGCGCTCCTCCTCGGGCTTCCCGCCGCGCTGCTCACGGGCCCGGCCCAAGCGCTGCCCGCGGCCACCTTCGACGTCAGCATCCCGAGCTTCGACGGCACCGTGCTCGCGGCGACGGTGTTCGTGCCCGAGGGCTACGGGCCCTTCCCCGTCGTGCTGCGCACGCACGGCTGGGCGCAGTACCGCGAGACCTCGGCCGGCGGCACCATCCAGGCATTGCTCGACCGGCACATCGCGGTCGTGACCTGGGACAGCCGGGGCTTCGGCGCGAGCCAGGGCGTCGTCGAGCTCGACAGCCCGGAGTACGAGGTCAGGGACGTGAGCGCCATCCTCGACTGGCTGAGCGCCAGCCCGCCCTTCCCGCTCCTCCTGGACGCGCCGGGGGACCCGCGCGCCGGGATGAGCGGTGTCAGCTACGCCGGCGGCATCCAGCTCTTGAGCGCCGCCCTCGAGCCCCGCCTCGACGCCATCGCGCCCGAGATCACCTGGAACGACCTGAGCGACAGCCTCGCCCCGAACGGCGTGCTCAAGCTCGGATGGACCGCCCTGCTGTACTGCGCGGGCGAGGTCGCCGGCTACCTGGGCAGCGCGCCGCCCGACCAGGACCATCTCCACCCCAGCCTGGACGGCGTGGACCCGCAGCTCACCATCTGGTTCACGGAGAGCCTGGCGGCGAACGGCCTGCCCCCGGACGTGCAGCAGGCCCTGCTCCACCGCAGCGCGCGCACCTACCTGCAGGATGCGGCGCACCTCCCCCCGACGCTCCTCGTGCAGGGAGAGCGCGACACGTTGTTCACGCCGGCGGAGGCGATGAAGAGCTTCCGCGCGCTGCAGGCGCGCGGCGTGCCCTCGCAGCTGCTCCTCCACGGCGGCGGGCACGGCTACAGCACGCCCGACGTCGCCTACGTGCAGCAGCGCGTCGCCGGCTGGCTCGACTACTGGCTGCAGGCGAACGGCACGCTGCCCACGGACCCGGTCACCGTGTACCGCGACTGGGACGCGCGCTGGGCCGGGCTCGCGGACTGGCCGACGACGCAGGACGAGCCGCTCCACCTGGCGAGCTTCCTCGGCGCCGTGTTCGGCGCTCCGGCCGAGCCCGCCTGGGGCCCGACCCTGGCCGGCGTGCTCCTCCCGTACGCCACGCAAGGCAGCATGGTGCTCACGAACACCGTCGCGCCCACGACCTACCGCGAGGTGCCGAACTTCAACGACATGGTCCCGCTCAAGGACACCGACCTGGCGCTGAGCAGCGCCGTGTTCGAGGAGCTGGTGCACCCGCCGGAGCCGCCCGGCGTGGCCGGGGCCGCGCACCTGCACCTCGTGGTCACCGCCGCGCCCGACGCGGAGCTGTTCGTGAAGGTGCTCGACGTGGCGGCCGATGGCACGGTCAGCTTCGTCGGCAACCAGGCCACGCCCCTGCGCATGCCGGCCGCGAGCGTGCCGCCGGGCACCGACCTGACGCGGACGTTCGATGTGGACCTCGTCGGCATGGTGCACAGCTGGCCCACGGACCACCACAAGGGCATCAGCATCAGCACCACGGACGACGCCTTCGCCGGCAGCCGCGTCCCTGGGCCCATCGTCCTCGACCTCGGCCAGAGCTGGGTGACGTTCCCCACACCTTCATGGTGAGCCCGTCCTGCAGGTGATGGCGATGCACGAGCTCGTGGACGTCGTGGACGAGCAGGACCGCGTGGAGCGGACCCTGCCCCGCGACGAGGTCCATGCGCAAGGCCTGCTCCACCGCTGCGTTCACGTCTTCGTCTTCGACGCCCAAGGCCGGCTCTGGCTGCAGAAGCGCGCCCTCGACCTCCGCCTGTACGCGGGCAAGTGGACGAGCAGCGCGAGCGGGCACGTGGACGCAGGCGAGGAGTACCTGACCGCGGCCCGGCGCGAGGTGGAGGAGGAGCTGGGCCTGAAGGTCGAGCCGCGCCAGCTCGCCATGTTCCGTTTCCAGGACGGCGAGGAGAACGAGCTGAGCATGCTGTGCGAGGCGCGCAGCGACGGCAAACCCGACCCGCACCCGGAGGAGGTCATCGCCGTGCTCCGGGCCAGCCCGCAGGAGCTCGACGCCCTGATGCAGCGCCTGCCGGACAGCTTCGCGCCCTCGTTCCTGGCGGCGTGGCGGGCGTGGAAGGCGCAGCGCCGCTGAGGAAGCGGGGTCCCGCCCGGCCAGAAGCATGTTGGGGGGCCGGGCGGGGATGCGTGCAAGTGCTCCGCGGTGCATGCTGGGAGCATGCGCATGGGGATGGAGGCTGGGAGGCTCCGCGGAGGGTTTCGGCAACACCTGCAAGGCGCCCGCGAGGGGCGCAAGCCTCCGGTGCGCCCGGGGCATCATGAGCGTTGCGTCCGGGGCGGGCCCGCGTGCCAAGCCCTCCGGGATGGGTCCGCGCACCGGCCCCGGACGGATATCGGACAGGGGATTTCCTCAAATAATGGAGCCGCGCCGCGGCGGCGCGCCCATGCTCCGCAGGGACGCGTAGTTTCGGCCTGCAATGGAACCCCCCAGGGCACCTTCATAGGGCACCGGGACGCGTCCCACCCGTGCAGGTCCCGGTCGCCGCGCACCGCAGCATCCACCAGGGCCAGCAATGGCTGGACATCTGGCGCGACGGCGAGCGGGCGCGCGTCGCCCCGCCCTTCCTGCCCTACTGCTACAGCAAGCAGCCCATCCCCGGCGCGCTGGAGTCGCGCGAGGAGGTCGTGCGGCCCTTGGGGACGCTCCAGCCCGAGGCGTGGTTCCGCTGCACGTTCCCGACCGTGCTCGGGGTGAGCGAGGCCAGCCGCAACGCCCCGCCCCGCACGACCGCCGAGGACCACACGGCGTTCGTCGAGCGCGTGCTCATCGACGAGCCGGACTTCTTCCGCCAGCACGCGAACACCCGGCCGCTCCGCGTGCTGTACGTGGACGTGGAGCAGTGGAGCACGGGCGGCAAGTTCCCGACGATGAAGGATCCCATCCTGAGCATCGCCTGGGCGCTCAACGACGAGGAGCCGGAGTGCGCGCTCGGGCCGGTCCCGGAGCAGGGCAAGCCGCCGGACGACAGCGACGTCCTCCTGCAGTTCCTGTACGCGATGAAGCACCTCGACCCGGACGTGGTCGTCGGGTACAACGTCGCGGACTACGACCTGAAGACCATCCTGCAGCGCTGCCTGCTGCGCGGCCTGGACCCGAGCCCGCTGGCGCGCGACGGCCAGCCGCAGCCCGGCCAGGAGGAGCACCTGCAGGGCCGCGTCGTGTACGACGTGTTCCAGAGCGTGAAGCTCGACCAGACGCTCTACGGCATCAAGAACCTCCAGCTCAAGACGGTCGCCGCCTGGATGGGCTTCCCCGGGCTGCGCGAGGACGTGGCGAACCTCGGCCGCATCGCCGGCACGGAGCAGCTCGCGCGCTACAACAAGAGCGACGTCGAGCTCACGCGCAAGCTGAGCAAGGTGTACTTCCGCAACTTCGTCGAGCTGGCGGAGTTCTACGGCGCGCCGCTCAACCTCGTCGTGCGCGCCACGAGCAGCTTCCACACCAGCACCCTCCAAGGCCGCGTCTTCGCCCGGGCCCAGCCGCGCATCATCAGCGATGGCAGGAACGACGAGCGCTACCCGAAGTTCTACGACCTGGGCGAGGAGGAGAAGCCGTTCGAGGCGGCCATCGTCGAGATCTACCGCACCGGGCTGTTCAAGCCCTTGCACAAGCTCGACTTCAGCTCCATGTTCCCCAGCGTGCTGGTGAGCCTGGGCGCGGGCAGCGACAACACCACGCTGCTGGGCACGGAGCCCTTCGGCAAGTTCCGCATGGACCGCCGGGGCGAGGCGCGCATCTACCACATCCCGGACCGGACGCGCAACTGGAACGTGGTCGTGCGCGTCGAGGGGCACAGCGCCATGGCGGACGAGGTGAAGCGGCTCATCCTCCACCGCCTGGCCCTGAAGCGCGAGGCGAAGCAGGCCAGCCTGGAGGAGCGCGAGCGCTTGCAGGCGCGCCAGGGCGCGCTGAAGATCATCCTCAACAGCATCTACGGCGTGAACGCGAGCAAGCACAGCCGGCACGGCGCCCTGCCCGTCGCGCTCGCCATCGTCGGGGTCGCGCGCCAGTGCATCCGCTGGGTGGAGGAGCAGCTGGGCGAGGACAAGGTGGAGACCGACACCGACGGCGTGTACACGGGCCGGCTGCCGGACGTCGAGGCCCTGCAGCGCGGCCTGGCCGAGTTCGTGCAGCGCGAGCTGGGCGCCGAGAGCTTCCTCAGCCTGGACGCGGAGAGCTATGCCGCGGGCTACTTCACCGGCAAGAAGACCTACCTCCTGCTCCACCACGACGGCCGGCTGGAGAAGCACGGCGGCGGGTTCAAGGGCAGCGCGCTGTGCGGCGTGTTCGACCAGACCCTGGACCAGCTCGCGAGCAGCCTGCTGCGCGGCGACGGCGACCCGCGCCAAGTGGCGAAGGACGCCCTGGAGCTGGGCCGCTACCAGCCGCGCGACTTCGTCATGCGCGTGCGCATGGGCAAGGACGCGTACAAGCAGGCCAACGCGCTCGGCGCGCAGCTCGCCCGGGCGTACCAGGAGCAGCACGGCCAGCGCCCCGTGCTCGGCCAGCAGCTCGAGTACGTGCGCACGACCTACGGCTACGACGTGCCGAGCGAGCGCGCGATGCGGAACCTGGACAAGGCGTACTACAAGTCCATGGTGCGCGGCATCGCGGAGAAGCTGGGCGTGGAGCTCAGCCCGCAGCAGCGGCGGCTCGCGGAGTTCTGAGCGTGCTTCACGGCCCCGCGTCCGGGAGCCACCTCGCCAAGGTCGTCTGCCCGCCGTCGGCCTCCAGGCCGGACGCGCGCACGCCGAGCAGGCGCACCGCCCGTCCATCCGCGAGGAACGGCTCCAGGAGGGCGAGCGCGATGCCCTCCACCTCCGCTGGCTCGCGCGTCGCGCGCGGCACGCTGCGCGCCCGCGTGTGCGTCTGGAAGTCCTCGAAGCGCACCTTGATGCTCACCGTGCGCGCGCGCAGGCCCGCCCCCGCGAGCCGGCCGCTCACGTGCCGCGCCAGGCCGCGCACCTCCTCGCGCAGGCGCTCCGGGTCCGCCACGTCCTCGAGGAACGTGCTCTCGTTCCCGACGCTCTTCGGCGGGCCGGTCCAGGGCACGACCGGGCTGTCGTCGAGGCCGAGCGCCACGGTGCGGAAGTAGCCCGCGCTGCTGCCGAACAGCTCCTGCAGGCGGGGCCAGCTCAGCTCGGCGAGCTGCGCGATGGTGAGCAGCCCCTGCTCCGCCAGGCGCGCCTCCGTCTTCGGCCCGATGCCCGGGATGCGGCGCGCCGCGAGCGGGGCGAGCACGTCGCGCGCCCGGTCGGGCGGCACGACGGTCAGCCCGCCCGGCTTCTGCAGGTCGGAGGCGATCTTCGCCGTGACCTTGCCCTGGGCCGCACCCACGCTGCAGCTCAGCTGCTCCGCGTCGCGCACCGCCGCCTGCACGCAGCGCGCGTGCGCCTCCAGCCCGGGCATGTCCTGCACGCGCCGCGCCACGTCGAGGTACGCCTCGTCCAGGCCCGCGACCTCGAGGGCGTCCGCGCTGCGCCCGAGCACCTCCATGATGCGCTCGCTCACCTGCCAATAGTGCTCGAAATCCGGCTCCAGGAAGATGCCTTGCGGGCAGAGCTGCCACGCCTTGCTGATGGGCATGGCGCTCCGCACGCCGAACTTGCGCGCCTCGTAGCTCGCGGTCGTGACCACGCCCCGGCCCTTGCCCTGCAGCGGGTCCGCGCCGATGATGAGGGGCTGGCCGCGCAGCTCCGGCCGGCGCGCCTGCTCCACGCTGGCGTAGAACGCGTCCATGTCCACGTGGAGCACGACGTGGGCCCAGCCCCGCACGGAGGGCGAACGCGCGCCGGCGATTTCAAGGTGTCCGGGGCGGGCCGCGCGCGCGGGCGGTGCGCGAGGCGACCTCGACGCTCAGGCCGAGGCCGAGCATGCCGGCCGCGAGCAGGAAGGTGAGACCCGTGCCGACCGGCGAGGCCGGCTGCGCGCTGAGCGCGAGGAGGAGCAGCAGCCCGCCGCACGCCACCGTCAGCCAGGCCGCGAAGCGCTCGCGCAGCATCGTCCGCGGCATGGTCCCGGTCCGCCAAATCGGTTGCGCCAAGCGGCCGGAAGCTGCGCGATGAACGTCCGTGGTGGCCCGTCATCCGCGCGGCGCGACCGCCAGCAGCCGGCGGCATGCTTATGGCCGGGCCCCGGGGCTGGTGCAGCATGCTCCCCCACTGCCCGGAGTGCGGCGGTCCCCTCGTGGCGCGCACGCCGCGGGCCCCACACGAGGAGCCGGAGTTCGACGAGCGGCTCGCCCCGTCGGCGAGCGAGGACATCAGCCGGGCGCGGAGCGAGGGCCAGGACGATGCCCATCACGCCCGCGACCTGGTGTGCGCCTCGTGCGGCGCGGTCCGGCCCGAGGTGGTGAAGCACCCGAAGGTGGCCTGGGCCCGTTCTTGTTCGGCCCGCCCCTAACAACCCCCACCCCCTTCATGGCCTGGGAGCCCCCATGCCGGTCTGAGACCATGCAACGCGCCCTCCGGCTG
>JAIVGT010000006.1 GCA_020201485.1 Halobacteriales archaeon | reverse complement strand
CTGCGACAACACCCTCGCCATCACCGCCATCTGCCTGAACACGGATGCGCACGACCTGCTGCGCACCGAGGTCCAGGTCATGGCCATGGACCTCGCGGGGAACGTGGAGAGCATCGTGCGCTCCGGCTCGGCCATGGTCCCGGAGGACAGCGCCGTGCTCGACGCGCAGCCCCCGGGCCAGGCCAAGGCCCCGAGCGGCGCCCTGGGCGGGCCGGTGCTCTGCCAGCAGGTGAGCACGTCGAAGGTCGCCGACCTGCGTGTGCCCCGCGTGCGCACGGCGAACCGCACCTTCCCCCTGAGCTGGGACCCGGCGCTGTCCGGCTGCAACAGCGGCGCGGTGGAGAGCGACAACAACGTCGTCGAGGCCACGCGGATCGCCTACGCCATCGCCGCGCCCTCCCTCAGCCTCGGCCCGGACAACATGACGGGCGTGTTCGTGCCCGGCCGCGACCAGCAGCTCGCGCGCGTGGCGAACGCCAGCATCGACGGCCTCGGCCTGGGGAGCACGTTCATCAACAACCGCACCATGTACGCCATGGCGCAAGGGGAGGACATGGCGGGGAACCTGCAGCTGGCCCACCTGTGCGTGTGCGCCCACGTGCTGTACGACGACCGCGCGCCGGACGTGGCGCTGCTCAACCTCACCTACGACCACGGCCAGGCCGACCTGCGCTGGTTCGCTGCCGACCGCGAGGCCGGGGGCCGGGTCGTGCGCAGCTACCTCGCCTGGGGGGCGCCGGGCGCGGCAGGCGCGGACAACCTCACCGTCATCGCGAACGCGACGCAGGTGGGCACGACCGCCATCCTCCACCTCGGCGGCCTGAGCCAGGACACGCTCTACTCCGCGCAGATCGTGAGCCTGGACGACGTGGGCAACGCGCGCGTCCTGCCCGCGCTGCGCTTCCGCACCGACCCCGTCGCCAACGTCACCATCAGCAGCCCGCAGCCGGGCGACCTGCTCCACGGCGACGCCACCCTGCGCTTCAACGTCAGCGACGTGCGCCAAGACGCGCTCCTCACCTACAACGTGAGCATCGTCGAGGCCCTGGCGGACGGGAGCATGCTCGAGCTGCCGGTGGAGACGTTCACGCGCACGGAGTGCCTGGCCCCGAGCGAGGCCTGCCCCACGCCCCAGAGCGCCATCCAGGTCAGCCGCGCCCTGCTCACCGACCGCTTTCCGGACAGCGCCCAGGTCTTCCTGCGCATCGCCGTCAACAACAGCCTCGACCCCGGCCAGCCGCACGTCGTCAGCGTCGGCCCCTTCACCATCGACAACGCCCCGCCCCTGACGAAGCTCGGCATCGTCGCGCAGGGCGGCCCGGTGTGGTTCCGCAGCAGCGCCGTGCTCGTGCTCGAGCCCGGCGACAACACGACGAGCGTCGTGTTCACCGAGTACAGCTTCGACAACTTCACCTTCCTCGCCTACAACGCGAGCAGCCCGCCGGTGCTCGACACCGAGGGCCAGGTGCCGTTCTTCTTCCGCAGCACGGACGTCGTGGGCAACGTCGAGCCGCTGCGCACCGTGTACGTGAACATCGACCGGCAGAAGCCCACGGGCGCGCTGAGCATCGACCTGGGCGCGGCGGCCACGGGCGACCCCAACGTCACCGTGTTCATCCAGGCCGAGGACGGGCTGAGCGGCGTGGGCAACGTCACCCTCGACGCCGGGCTGGGCAGCATGGAGCTGGACCACCCGGCGCGCTTCGCCTCCGGCCGCAGCATCCCGGTCCAGCTCCCCGGCGGGCAGGGCGAGCGGCGCGTGCGCGTGCGCGTCGCCGACCTCGCCGGCAACGTGGAGGAGCTGAAGGCGCGCATCCTCGTGGACCAGGTCGCGCCCACCATCACCGGCGTGAGCGTCGACAGCGTGGAGCACACGGCCGCGACCGTGAGCTGGCAGACGGATGAGCCGAGCCCGAGCCGCGTCGACCTCGGCCCGCAGGGCGCTGCCGTGCTCGCCACGCGCTTCGAGGTGCCGGACCTGGCGCGCGCCCACACCCTGTCCCTGACCGGCCTGCGGCCGAGCACGACCTACGCCTTCCGCGTCGTCGCCACCGATGCCCTGGGCAACCGGGCCGCGCAGGATGGCCTGCTCACCACGCTCCCCGACGTGCAGCCCCCGGGCGCGCCCACCAGCCTCGCGGCCGAGGACCTGGGCAACGGGGTGACGCGCCTCGCCTGGCTGCCGGCGTTCGACGACGTGGGCATCGATCACTACGTCGTGCTCCGCGGCGTGGCCGGGCAGCTCGACGAGCTGGCGCGCACGGCCGAGACGCAGTTCTTCGACGACACGGCGCTGCCGGGCGTGGCCTACGACTACGCCGTACAGGCCGTGGACCTGGCGAGCCAGCCCGGCCCGCTGAGCGGCATCGTGCGGGGCAAGGCCACGACCGCCCCCGAGCTGCTGTCGTGGCACGTCAGCCCGGAGACCGGCCCGGCGAGCCAGACGTTCACGTACACCGTCGTGGTCAAGGACCCGGACGGCGACACGCCGGCCAGCGTGCGCGTGCGCATCACCGGCACCGCCCTGGAGATGCGGCCGGACTTCACCGGCACGGCCGACTTCAGCCGCGGCGTGACCTACGTGCTCGCGACGAAGCTGCCCACGACCACGCTCGAAGGCGGCTTCCCCACCTACCAGTTCGAGGCGAGCGACGGCGTGCACACCGCGCTCGCCCCCGACGTGCCCGCGGCCGGCCCGGCCGTGCTCGGCTTCGGGGCCATCATCCCCGGCCTGAGCGCCGCGACCACGCTGTTCGGCCTGCCCGGCTTCGAGGCCGTGCTCAGCCTGCTCGCCATCGCCGGCGCGGCCGGGCTCACGTTCTTCCTGCGCCGCCGGAGGGATGCCTGAATGCGCGGCGCGAAGAGCCTGCTCCTGCTCCTCCTCATGACCGCGCCCGGCGTGCTCAGCCCGCTGGGCGAGGCGCAGGCCCCGACGGACGAGCTGGGCCGCGTCGTGGACGATGCCGCGCGCAGCCTGGACCAGGCGCAGCAGCCCGGCGGGCCGGGACCGGGCGGCGTGGAGCTCCCGGTGGGCGCGCCGGACGCGGGCAACGTCAGCGTCGGCGACGTCCCGGCGCTGGACGAGCTCACGAGCGCCGGGCCCATCCGCACGCTGTTCTACGACGGCTTCGAGGGCGCCCAGGGCCTGGGCACGAAGGGCTGGACGAGCGAGGCCCTGCTCGGCGACACGCCCTGGGGCCTGGCGGACGCGCGGACGGGCGCGGTGCAGCGCCTCGACGGCAGCGCCTTCACGCCGCACGGCGAGCTGGGCGACGTCCCGGTGCCGGTGAAGGACGGCCGGCACGCCGCGACCGTGGTGAACGCGAAGGGGCTGTACGACGGCCGCGTGGACGCGCGCCTCATCAGCCCGGTGCTCGACCTGCGCGGCGTGGAAGGGGCCTCGACGCAGACCGAGGACGCGTACGACGTCATCACGAAGGACCCGACGCTGAGCCAGCCGTACAAGACCGCACTCGCGCTGTGGATGGGCACGCTCGCCCCCATCGGCCTCGGCGGCAGCCTGCAGACGGTGAACCTGGGCTCGCTCACCTACGTCCTCGTCACGCCGCCGACGCACCTGCGCCGCCTGCCCGTGCCCGAGGGGACGGTGAACGTCCTGCCCGACATCGGTTATGGCAAGACGGTGCAGAACTACGTGGACGCGCTGTTCTACAATCCCCTGCAGGCGCGCTACGGCGCGGCCCTCGTCAACCTCACGTTCTACGAGAAGTACGACTTCAACCCGACCTTCGACCGCGAGCTCGGCACGACCGGCCTGGTCAGGGACGATGGCGCGTTCCTCGAGGCGCGCATCGTCGCGCCCGACGGCAGCGTCGGCCCGTGGGAGCACCTCGACGGCGACACCGTGCTCGAGGCCCAGGTGGACAAGGGCACGCGGGTCGAGCCCTGCCCGTTCGTCGTCGCCTTCGGCGCGTTCAACCTCCTGAACGGCCGGGGCATCAACAGCGAGGACTCGGCGTGCGCCGTGAGCGCCATGCGCATCCCGGCGAGCGGCATCGTCGAGATCACGCAGGGCAGCCTGGCGCAGGACAGCTCCTACGACCCCATCTCCTCCTTCTACCAGGGCCGGGTGAAGCTCCACCCCATCGCCGAGTGCAACGCCGTGGGCACGGTGGACTGCCAGTCCGACGTGCCGGCGTTCGTGTCGCACAGCGGGCGCGGCAGCCTGCTGAAGAGCCACTTCACGCTGAACCGCTACGCCGGCGAGCAGATCCAGCTCGCCTGGCGCTTGCGCAGCGCCATCGGCCCGAACCAACCGTCCGAGACCGGCTGGTTCCTGGACGCGGTGAAGGTCGAGGCCCTCATGCCGGCGCGCGACCCGGCGGTGGCTTCCGTGAACCAGCCCCGTCCGGGCGACCTCGTGCCCACCACCCAGGTCGTGCGGCCCAAGGCGACCATCGTCAACAACGGCTTCCTCGGCGTGGACGCGCTGCGCGTGAACTTCACTGTCGAGGAGCGCGCGCGCGACGCGGCCGGCGACATCGCTGCCGCGGCCGGCGCGGACGCGGGCGCCCTCGCCGCGGCCGTGGGCGCGCGCAACCCGGGCGGCGTGCAGCCCCCGGTGGGCACCATCGGAGCGGTCAAGGGCGCGGCGCAGCCGGCGCGCACCCTGATGCGCAGCAGCGTCCTCGTCCCCCACCTCGACGCCGGCCAGTACGTGGACGTGACGAGCCCGGAGGCGTGCACGTTGTGCGTCCCGGGACGGTACCAGCTGCGCGTCGAGGTCAGCGTCGACGCGGCGAGCGGCGGCGACCTCCTGAGCGCGCCGCGCCGCGTGCCGGACGGGAGCGCGGCGAACGACGCCCTCACCGTGCCCTTCGACGTGCGCGACGTGGCCGAGGCTCGCATCCGCCTGACGACGGACGCGGACCAGGTGCTCACCGACCTCAACGAGCCGAAGACCTTCCACATCCTGGCGACGAACCTCGGCAACCGCGACCTGGAGGGCAACGTCGAGCTCAACGCCACCCCGGTCGATCCCACGACCCTCGAGCCCGTCGCCGGCGCGCCCGCGTACAACGCCGGCACGCTCGTGCTCGGCCCGGGCGCGCTGCCCGCGGGCAAGCTGCGCACGAGCTACGGCGCGGACCGCGACACGTTCGCCGGCAACGCGACCTGGGAGCCGCGCGGCCTGCCGCCCGGCGTGTACCGCGTGACCGCGGCGCTGCGCGTCACCCCGGCCCCAGCCGCGCTGCCCGTGGACTTCCTCAACACGTACATCCGGACGACGCCCACGGCATACGTCCAGACCGGCTTCGAGGACCCGGGCACCGGCTCCGTCGACGGGTTCGGGCCGGACCACTTGGAACGCGCCGGCCTCACCCACCAAGGCTGGGCCCGCATCGACCCGTGCGCCGCGCGCGATCAGGGCAACTGCCCGGCCACCCCGCCCACGGCGAAGGGGGCGGTGAGCACGAACCACACCTGGGAAGGCACGGGGAACGACGCCTCCCTCGCCGACCTCGGCGCGCTCGCCCTGCTACGCGGCGCGTCCGCGGGCGTGGCGAACGGCGGGGTGAACGTCGCGACGGTCCACGTCGAGGGCGACCAGCTCCAGGCCTGCATCTCGACCGCGGCCTGCACGCAGCTCCCCTACGGCACCGTGGAGCAGAACCTCGCGCTCGGCGCCGGGCAAGAGTACCCGGCGCACTCCTACCTCAACGACTACTACCTGACCACGACCGTCGACCTGACCGGCTGCGGCACGGGCTGCGCGCCGCTGCTGAGCTTCGAGCAGACCGCGAACTTCTCCTGGAACGGCGGCGTGGAGGCGGTGCCCCTGCCCACGGACGGCCTGCCGCTCGCCCTGGGCATCCCCGGGGTCGTGCAGCAGGTCAGCGCCGACCAGCAGTTCGAGAACCGCTCCCGCGGCCTCATCGAGGTCACCATCCTCGACGACGACCTGCCGCCGGCGCTGGTCACGGGCTCGCACCTGCACCCCGGCCTGGGCACGGGCGCCGTGGAATCGGCGTGCGCCGCGGCCCAGGTCGCGTGCGAGACGCTGAGCACGGCGTGCCCGGGCGACGTGTTCGACCAGCTCCCGGACGGGCAGACCCCGCTCACCAGCCTGCCCGCGACGCCGGTCACGCCCGTCAGCCGGCTCCTCGGGGAGCAGACGCAGTTCAACCCGCGCTGCGTGATGCCCTTCGTGCAGCACCCGGGCCAGGTCTCGGCCGTGCTCGCCGCGTTCACGAAGCCCCTGCCGGAGTTCCAGCGCGTGGCGAACGTGAACCTCGCCGACTATGCCGGGCACCGCATCGCGCTCACCTTCCACTTCCAGACGACGGTCGGCCGGCTCCAGGGCCAGCCCGATCCCATGGTCCAGCCGTGCATGCTCGGCATCGGGTCGGGGACGACGGAGGGCGCGCCGTGCCTCGGGCACCCGCTCGACCGCTGGGTCGTGGACAACATCCGCCTGCGCGGCGCCGGGGAGGGCAGCTTCTTCGACACCGTGGGCGACGCCGTGCCCGGCATCGCCCTGAACGCGAACTGGACGCGCTGGGCCAGCTTCCGCACGATGCGCGAGGCGACGGACGCGGACGCGACGCTCGACCCGTCGTGCATGCAGGGCCTGCACGCGGCGGACGCGAAGGACCCGGCGGCCTTCGTCAGCGGCCTGCGCGCCCCGGAGTTCTCCGCCTACTGCCTGGACGCGGAGGGCACGCAGCTCCACGGACTCGTCGTCAGCCTCGACGGCCGCGGCTGGGAGCGCCACGAGTACGCCCTGGCCCCGACGCTCGAGGGCACGACCTCGTCCGCCCCGAACGCGCAGCCGGTGGGCCCGGGCAACCCCTATCCGGACGCCTGGTTCCTCGATGCCACGGCCGGCTTCAACGCGCCGGGCCGCGTGGACCTGGCGCACCGCTACGCCATGCGCTGGGGCGGCCCGAAGGACAGCGTCTACCCGACGGAGGACCTGTACGGCATCGCCAGCACGCCCGCCCTCGACCTGACGCGCACCTCGTCGCCCTTCCTCGCCTTCCAGAACCAGTACGACTTCCATCGGCGGCAGACGAACGACGTGGACGACACCGACCCCACGGCGTACGACGGCGGCGCCTTGTTCCTCGCGCGCTACGCGTGCACCGTCGGCGACTGCACGGACCACCCCGAGGCGCTGCAGTTCGACCGACGCGGCGAGCTCACGCCGGACGGGGGCTACCCGGGCAAGGTCAGCGTCGCCTTCGCCGACAACCTCGCCACCATCGTGGGCGTGGACTGGGGCGCGAGCAGCAATTCCCAGGGCACGCCCGAGGCGAACAACGCCTTCACCCGGCAGAGCGGTGGCGGCGCGGACCCGCAGTGGGTGCGCGTCGGCGCGGCGCTCGCGACGGCCTTCCCCTCGCTCTGCCTGAAGTCGGTGCGCACGGTGGACGGCCGGGAATCGATCCGCAGCTTCCAGCTCCACCCCGCCGCCGCGAACCTGACCTCCGCCGACTGGGAGGCCTTGAGCGCGTGCCCGGACGCGGTCGCGGCCAAGTCCTTCGCGGACACGGCGGCCGGCGGGAGCTCCCCGTGGTTCCGCGCCGATGCGCACACCCTGGTGTTCAACGAGACGGGCACGACGTACACGGACATCACGACCTTCACCCAGGACCCCGGGTCCCGGTACGCGGTGGAGTTCCATGCGGTGAACGCGCACAACGCCGGCACCCTGGACGAGGGCCTGGGCTGGAGCGTCGACGACCTGCGCCTCGGCGAGCAGACGCTTGCGAACGACGTGGGCGTGAGCCGCTTCGTCGTGCCCGGCGGCAAGCTCGTCGGGCCGGGCGAGGAGATCCAGGTCCGGGTCAACGTCACGAACTACGGCCTGTTCACCCAGCGCGGCGTGAAGGTGCACTTCAACGTCACGCAGCAGGGCGTGCAGGTCTTCCCCGACCCGAGCCAGGGCGACAGCGTCGTGCAGAGCGTCGCCGGCAGCGTGCCCGGCCTGCGCGACCCGAGCCCGAAGAACGTCACCGTCGCCTTCGACACCGCCTGGGTCCCGGCGTCGCAGGGCGTGTTCGTCATCAACGCCTGGACCGAGCTCACGGGCGAGGTCGTGAACGGCCTGCTCATCCCCCTCCTCGACGAGGACGCGAGCAACGACCAGTTCACGCAGCAGGTCGAGGTGCGCGAGGTGCACAGCGTGCGCCTGCTGCGCGCGGACGAGATGCCCGACGCCCAGGTCGTCCTGCCCCTGGTGGCGACGCCCGACGAGGCGCGCAGCATCCGCCTCGGCCTGGAGAACACCGGCACGGTGAGCGAGGGCCTGGCCCTGGGCCCGGAGCGCGCCGTGTCCCTGCGCCTCGTCGTCACCGACGAGAGCGGCACCGAGGTCCTGCGCCGCGACCTGGCCGTGGACCGCATCACCGCCGGGCAGCAGGCCACGGCCGACTTCGGCCTGCAGGCGTGGAAGCCGAGCCAGAGCGGGCTGTACACGCTGCGCTTCACCCTGGCCATGGCGAGCGACCTCACGCCCGGCGACAACGAGCGCGTGGTCAAGGTGCTCGTGCTCACCCAGCTCATCCCGAAGCCGGGCCAGTCCTGGGCCGACCTGTTCGCGGCGCAGGGCAGCGGCTGGTCGGACGGCACGCGCCTGAACTTCGACGCCGGGCAGGGCTGGAGCTTCGGCAGCGGCAAGCAGTACCAGCCGGACCAGGACGGCAGCCTCGTGCTCAAGGTGCCCGTGGACCTCACGACCTTCCGGAGCGCGGTCCTGGCGGTCAAGCACAGCTACGACCTGGAGCTGGGCTACGACGGCGGCCTGGTCGAGGTCAGCCCGGACGGCCAGACGTGGATCCCGGTGGAGCCGGTCGGCGGCTATCCTGCCCCGCTCACCACCGCCAGCCCGGTCGTCACCGACCCGGACCAGCGGCAGGACGCGTTCACCGGCCAGAGCGGGGGCGTGGTGGACAGCTTCTTCCCCCTCGGCACGGTCAACATCACGCGCACCGACCTCATCGCCCTCCTGCGCGACACGTTCGAGCCGGACGAGCCGGCGGTCCTCGGGCAGCGCGTGAACAGCACGCTCGGCCAGTGGTACGAGGTGCGCACGAACGTCACCGTGCCCGCGGGCCGGGCGTGGTGGACGAACCGCACCCTCGTGAACAGCGGGGCCATCACGCGCGCCGTCGGCGAGAACCTGCGCGAGGACGCGGCGAACTACCTGAAGGAGACCGGCCCGGCGCTCGAGCCGGGGGACGGCAACGCCTACGAGGGCACGAAGGTCCTGCGCACCGCCCAGCCGTTCACCGTTCCCAGCGTGAATGGCACGCTCGTCATCGAGTACCAGGAGTGGCGCAGCCTGGGCATCGCCCACCGGGGCAACCAGCAGGAGATCCACGTGCCGAGCGCGGCCGAGGCCGACCTCCAGGTCGTGGACCCGGAGGACGGCACGCTCGTCGACCAGCTCGTCGTGCTCCCCCGCGCCGCGACCTCCCTCTCCCCGTACGCGGACAACCAGATGGGCTGGACGGAGCGCTCCGTCGTCCTGCCCGCGCCGAGCGTCGAGGGCCTGCGCGGCCAGCCGCTGCGCCTTGCCTTCACCGTCAGCCTCGCCAACACGAACAACGCCGGCAGCGTGCACGCCGCGGACAGCCCTGGCGACTTCGGCGGCGGCCGGCCGGAGGACACGGACCTGCAGAGCCCGGCCCTGGGCTGGGCCATGGCCGCGCCGCGCGTCAGCCTCATCACGACGCAGGTGGAGTGCGCGAAGGCGACGACCGAGGGCCTGGCGCACGCCCGCTCCCAGCCCGGCTTCTTCGCGCCGCGCTTCGAGGACGGCCGCTGCATCCTGTTCGAGGACCGCGGCCTGGAGCCGGGCGCGCAGGGCTACGCCGGCACCGACCCGGCCACGGCGCGCTGGGAAGGCGCGTGGAGCACGACGCTCTCCCGCGCCCCGCGCAACTCCGAGATCCGGCGCACCGCGACGTCCGAGGACGGCGTGGACCCCGACGGCCTGGCCGATGCGGCGCAGGCAGCGCTGCGCGACGGCGGCTGGCGCATCGTGGACAAGGTCGGCCTGCTGTCGGACGCGCACGTGTGGGACACGCGCAGCGTCGCTCCGCCGGCGAGCGGCCACGGCCTGGTCGCGCTCGCGCAGGGCCAAGGGCAGGACGCGCGCCTCATCACGCCGCTGAACCTGCGCGCGGCGAGCGGCGAGGTGCAGCTCAGCCTGAACCAGTCGTTCAAGTTCACCGCCATCGAGCAGAAGACGGGCGAGCCGCTGACCGGCGGCTTGGCCGGCGGCCGCGTCGAGGTCAGCCGTGATGGTGGGCTGACGTGGGAGCCGGTCGCGCCCACGGTCCCGGCCCCGGACCCGCTGAGCTACACCACGAACCTGGCCGGCGTGCACTTCCTCCGCACGTTCACCCAGGGCAGCCCGCCGGAGAACCTGCTCTGCCGCCGCCCGGCCAGCCCGGGTTGCGTGGACCCGAGCGACCCGTTCGCCGCGGTCGGGCGCTGGACGCCGCAGGGCACGCAGGCCTTCAACCTCGACCCGGCGCGCAGCGCCGCCACGCCCTTCGCCGGCGTGGAGCGCGACCCGGAGGGTGACAGCCCGTACGGCTACGGCAGCATGGCCTTCACCGGCTCGACGTGCGCGCGGAAGGGTTTCGAGGAGAAGCTCGACGACCCGTGCATCGGCCGCGAGGACTGGCAGGGCGTGACCTTCGACCTCACGCCGTACGCCGGCCAGGACGTGCTCCTCGCCTTCCACGCCTGGTTCCCCACGCACCGCTTCGTCGGCGCCCCGCACATCGGCACCGACGGCGACCCGGTGTTCATGCCGCAGGACTTCTGGCGCATCGACGACGCCACGGTGCAGGCCCGCGTGCTCGACGGCCGCCCGCTGTACGTGCGGCTCCACGGCTTCAGCGACGGCACGGGCGAGCGCTACGGTTGGGACGTGCTCAACGTCAGCCTCCTCGGGGACCAGCACCTGGCGAACCTGGGCGTGCGCATCCTCGACCCCCAGCCGGGCGGGCCGCTCTTCGGCCAGAACGCCACGGTCACGGCCGTCGTGCAGAACAAGGGCCTGCTCCCGGTGTCGGCGAGCGGCGTGCTCCTCGCGGAGCAGGTCGGCCTGCCCCAGCTCCTGAGCGGCGGGTTCGAGGACTGGAACTTCACCACCGCCCAGGGCTGCACGCCCAGTCTGTGCGTGGACGCCATCGGGAACTGGACGCTCAACAACCTCAACACCACGCGCAGCGACGGGACGAGCGAGGGCTGGTTCGTGGACTGGGGGGCCATCTCCGGCAAGGCCCCGACCGGGCCCGTCGAGGGCAGCTCCGCCTTCGGCTTCGTCGGCGCCGGCACGGCCACGTCGCAGTTCGACCTGCGCCAGCAGCTCACCATCCCGCCGGGCAGCTGGCTCCTGCGGGGGCGCTACGAGGTGTCGAAGGACGCGGCGCAACGCCTGGACGGCGGCGTCGAGCTGCGCCTCCTGGACGCGGCCACGGCGGGCACGGCGCAGGAGCTGCCGCTCGACAACGACCCGGCGCTCGCCGGCCTGCAGCTCGCGGGCTCGTCGCACGTGCAGCTCGATTTCCCGACCACGCTGCAGGCCGCGGTCGTGGGCGGCGTGGGCCAGACGTTCACCGGGAGCGGCCGCCACCAGGTCGCGTTCGACATGTCGCCGGTGGAGAACATCTCCACGCTGCACGTCGTGGTGAGCGTGAACTTCACCGGGTCGAGCCTGCACCTGAGCTCGGACACGGTGGACGCGAGCCTCGTCGCGCCCGACGGGACGTGGAGCACGTTCCGCAACGCCACCATCGGCACGACGGTGGAGCAGCCTTGCGTGGCGCTTCCCACGGGCGCGACGCAGTGCGTGGGCACGCCCGGCGCGGGTGTCACCGGAAGGATCTGCGCGCCATCCCAGGTGCCCCCGCCGCAGCCGTGCGTGTCGGGCCCGACCCGCCTCGTCTTCAACTTCACCGCGCCCCGGGTGGCGCAGAACACGACCCTCTGCCCGAACCCGGGCAGCACGCCGCCCCGCGACAGTCCTGAGGCCGCGTGGGCCGACATGCCTCCGCCGTGCGTGTTCCCGTCCGGCCCGTGGACCGTCATCGTCACCCTGAACACGACCACGCCCGTCGAGGATTCCTCGAGCTACACCATCGAGGCCGCGGCGGAGGCCACGACCTACGC
>JAIVGT010000343.1 GCA_020201485.1 Halobacteriales archaeon | reverse complement strand
GCGTTCTGCCGGGAGATGCGCATGATCTCCCACGTCGTGGTCAGCGGCGTCTCGTCGTAGACGGGGGCGATGCTGCCCTTGACGACGAACTCCTCGACGGTGCGCTTGCTCCCCGCCTCCGCCAGCACGCGGAGCACGTCGCTCGGCGTCAGGACCCCGACCAGCTCGTCGCCTTGCACCACGGGCAGGCTGTGGATGCGGCGCTCCCAGAGCATGCGGGCCGCCTTGCCCACCTCCTCCTTCGGGCCGGTGGTGTACGGCTGGCTCGTCATGAGCAGGGCGAGCTGCTCCTCGTCCGGCTGGCGGAAGATGTCGCTGCGCGTGACCACGCCGGCGAGCTTACGCGTCTTGGCCTTCACCACGGGCAGGCCGCTGACGCTGTGCTGCACGAGCAGGCGGAGCGCGTCGTCGCGGTGCCCAGGCACCTCGGCGACGATGGGCTCCTTCGTCATCAGCTCCTCGACCTTCATAGGCCTGGCCGCGCCGGCAAGCGCGTGCGGGCGTTTAAGGGATGCGCCGGCTCAGCGGCCGCGCTCCCGGTGCAGGAGGCGCGCGTGCGGCCCGAGCGCGTCCAGCTCCGGCTTCGCCTGCTGCGCCTGGAACACGAGCAGCTCCGCCCGGCTGCCCTTGTGCAGGGGCTGCAGGCCGGCGCAGGCCCAGCCGTGCCAGGTCAGCATGCGCAACGCGTCCAGGGCGCTCACCTCCGGGGCCAGCTCGCGCAGCGCATGGGCCTCGCCGCGGACGTCGCACGGCCCGAGCATGGCGTTGTCCGTGCCCAGGCCGACGCGCATGCCGCGCGCCAGCATGGCGGCGATGGGCGGGATGCGCTTGAGCCAGCGCGCGTTGCTGCGCGGGCAGACGGCGACCGGGATGCGCTGCGCCGCGACCGCGTCGAACTGCGCGTCGGTGGCGTGCGTGAGGTGGACGAGCAGGTTCGGGCGCAGGCCGAGCACGGGTGCCAAGTCTTCCGGGCCCTCCTCCGCCGCGTGCAGGGCGAAGGGCTTGCCCTCCGCCCCCACCGTCTGGCGCAGCCGGCGCGCCCGGTCGAGGCCGAGGTCGGGCAGGCTGCTGATGGCGATGCCGTCCGCGGTCCGCGCCAGGGCGCTGGCCTCGCCGCCGGTGAAGTCCATGCCGGCCGGACGGGCCAGGGCGCGCACGCGCACCGCCTGCTCCCGGGCCGCGTCGCGCAGATGCTGCAGCCCGGCGAGACCGCCTTCGCGGAAGTCGAGGGCGAGCCAGGCCCCGCTCGCGTCCACCTCGGCCAGGGCGCCGCGCATCGCCTGCACGATGCGCTCGGGCGGCGTGCTGCGCAGGACGCGGTGCTTGTAGCCGTCGGGGGGCCGCACGGCTTCGGCCAGCGTGTCCGGGATGGGACCGTCGCGGGCGACGGCATCGCCCAAGTGCGTGTGGGCGTTGACGAAGGCGGGGACGATGGTGCCGTGCGCCTCCGCGGGGACGGGCGGCGGGCCGGGCTCGACGGCGACGACGCGGCCGTGGTCGAGGAGGACGTGGCCGTCGAGCCACTGCTCCTGCATCAGGATGCGGCCGGCGAGCGCGCGCACGCTGGGCCAGCGGGTTCGGGGAGAAGAACGTTTGCGATGGCGCGGCTCAGAGCTTCGTCTGCGGGAGCTGCTGGAGCACGATGACGATGATGGTCAGCGCGAAGGCCATGCCCAGGACGAGGTACGGGTTGATCTTGAGCGCGGTCTCCTCTTCCGCGTCGAAGTAGCGGATGAGGCCGGCCGCCTGCTGGAAGCCCTGTCCCTTCTCCGGCTTCTTGGCCATCGTGCGGCCCAACGCATCGGCCCTATTTCAGCGTTTCGCGGGGGGCGAAGGTCATGGCCGGCGGGGGGCGGTTGCGACCAGAGCCTGGGCCAGCGGCAGCGTGAACGCGAAGGTCGCGCCCCGTCCCTCGCCGGCGCTCGCCACCCCCATCGCCCCGCCGTGCTGCTCCACGATGCCCCTGCTGATGTACAGGCCCAGGCCCGAGCCGCCGTGGGTGCGCGGGGCGTGTTCGTGGGCCTGGCTGAAGGGGCGGAAGAGCCGGGCCTGCTGCTCCGGGCTGAGCCCGACGCCCGTGTCCGCGACCTCGATGCGCGCCATGCCCCGGTCGGTCCGGGCGCGGACGACCACGCTCCCGCCCTGGGGGGTGAATTTCAGCGCGTTGTGCACGAGGTTGTACGCGACCTGCTGCACGCGGTGCGGGTCGGCCTCGGCGGTCATGGCCTCCGCCTGGAGCACGAGGTCGATGCCGTCCTGGCGCGCCGCTTCGCGGAACGACTCCACCACGTCGCCGAGGAGCGCGTCCACGCGCACGCGCTCGGCGTGCACGGGCAGCTTCCCCGCCTCCAGGCGCGCCGCGTCGAGCACGTCCTCCACGAGGCGCGTCAGGCGGCGCACGTTGCGGTCCAGGACCTGCAGGTTCCGCTGCCGCGGCGCGGGCAGGTCCTTGCCGTTCGCCAGGAGCATGTCGAGCTGGAGGCGGATGGGCGTGAGGGGCGTGTGCAGCTCGTGCGCCGCGCTGTTGAGGAGCTGCGTGCGGAAGCGGTCCATCTCCCGCAGGCGCTCCACCTCGCGCTGGCGGTCCGCGCTCAGGCGCTGCGCGTCCTCGGCCACGCGTCGCTCCCGCAGGTCGCGCACGGTGACGACGCGCGCCGTGCCGTCGCCCCACGTGATGTCGCGGCCGGTCACCTCCGTCGCCACCTCCGCGCCGTCCGCTCGGAGGAAGCTCAGCTCGCGCTGCGACGGGCCCTTGCCGCGCACCTGCGACACGTCGCGGTCCCGGCGGGCGAGGTGCGCGGCCGCGTCCTGGCCGAGCAGGGCCTCGGCGGTCGTGCCGAGCATGGCGGCGAAGGCGCGGTTGCACTCCAGGATGACGCCCTCGCGGTGGACGAGCACGCCCTCCGAGGCCGCATCGCTCAGCCGGCGGAAGCGCTCCTCGCTCGCGCGCAGCTCCGCGCTCACCGCGTGCAGGCGCACCTTGTCGCTCGTCTGCTGCAAGGTCTCGCGGCTGAAGAGCGCCGCCTCCAAGGCGACGAGCACGACGAAGCCGGCGCGGCCGATCAGCTCCACGAGATAGCCCTGCGCCTGGCCGAGGGTGAGGACGAGGAGGGAATAGCCCGCCGCGTACAGCGCCGCCCAGGCCAGCGTCGCGCCGAAGGGGAAGCGGAAGGCGACGCCGACGATGCTGACGTAGGCGATGATGTAGAACGGGCTGGCGAAGCCCCCCGTCGCGACGAGCCAGGCGAGGATGAGGGCCAGGTCGCCGGCCGCGGTGAGCGTGGCCACGCGCCAGCTCGCGGCGCGGC
>JAIVGT010000144.1 GCA_020201485.1 Halobacteriales archaeon | reverse complement strand
GTAGTAGCCCTGGCACAGCTCGTAGTCGGCGCTGACCTGGCCCACGGCTCGCACCGGGCCGAGGCAGAAGCCGTCCGGGTCGGTCGTGATGACGGCCCCGAGGCAGCCGCCGACCGCCGGGTCCCACGCGCCCTGGTACACGCCGGCCTGCGCCGGGGGGCAGTCGAGGTTGGGCACGCCTTCGAAGCGCGCGACCTCGAAGGTCCACGTGGCGCCGTCGAGGTTGCTGTGCGATCGGAACGGAGGAGCCCGGCGCGCCCCTCATGCTCTTCCTCCTCGTCGGCGCGCTCGTGCTCGCCGGCCTCGCCCTCCGGCCCTCGTGAGTTCCCCGCCGGAAGTTCGGCCGCTCCCCAACGTGGGCCTGCCCCTCCATGCCCCGGCGCGCCTGCTCCGATCCGATGACGCGCAACATCCTCGCTGGGGCTGCCTGCTTGGCCCTCCTCGCGCTCGCCGCGACCGCCCAGGCCGTGTACGACCCTGACGCCCCGCCCTGCCCCGAGGACCGGTACTGCATCCTCGACGCGCCGGCCGAGGACGGCAACAGCACGCAGGTGCAGCCCGAGCAAGGCTTCGGCAACGGCACCGGCGCCTGCGGCGGCGCGGACCGCTGCCCCGGGACCATCCAGCCCTGCGCGGACAAGCCGGAAGGCGCGGTGTGCAACGAGGGCGGCACGGCGACCGGCACGTGCATGGACGGCCAGCAGGGGAGCGAGACCTGCGACCCGGACGTGTATTACTTCGTCGACGGCCCGGCGGACAGCGGCCCCTCCGGCGGCAACGCCACGCACGAGCGCGGCGACGAGGACGCGCGGACCCCGACCGGGCCCAAGGCCGTTCCCGGCCTCGGCGCGGCCCTCGTCGTCGGAGCCGTGGGAGCGGTGGCCGTCGGCCTTGGGGCCCTGCGCCGCCGCTGAGGAAATCGCAACCCATCCCGAGGACCTTCATAGGCCAGCTGGGCAAGGGGTTCGGCCCGGGCCGACCACTTTTCGCCCTTTGATTCTCCCCCGCGCCGCTGCAAGGCCATGCGACGCGCCCTCCTCGTCCTCGGCTTGCTCCTTGCCGCCCCGCCCCTCGCCCTCGCCCAGGGCTGCACGCCGGAGCAGTGCATGCCCGCGCCCATGCCGCCCTTCCGCTCGGTGTGGACGGTCTTCACCACGGTCGAGGCGCAGGTCCACGAGGACTACGCCGTGGTGCGCATCATCGAGGACATCGGGAACCGCGGCCCCGACCCGGAGTTCCCCTTCTCCGTGCGCGTGCCGAGCGACGCCTTCGTCAGCGGGCTGACCATCCTCCGCGATGGGCAGGAGTTCGTCGCCAAGGTCGCGCCCCGCGCCGAGGCGCGGCAGCAGTACGACGCCACGAAGCAGGCGCAGCAGACCGGCGGCCTCGTCGAGCAGCAGCGCGGCACGAGCGTCGTCAGCTACCTCATCAACGTCGCCGAGTTCACCAGCGTGCGCGCCGTCCTCACGTACGAACAGCTCATCACGCAGGACCAGGGCGTGCTCCGCCTGCCCCTCGAGGCCCCGGTGAGCGGCTTCGGCCAGGACCGCGGCGCGCGCTTCGACGTCAGCGTCGGCCCGCGCGCCGATGTGCCGAGCGCGTGGAGCGAGCCCAGCCAGGCCTGGGAGCACAACGCCTCCGCGTGGCGCACGAGCTACAGCGTTGGCCCGCGCGCCGGCACGGAGGCCCCGCCCACGCAGTTCAACGTGAGCTGGGCGCTCGACCCGACGGGCGACGCCGGCGACCTGCGCGCGGCCGTGCAGGACGGGACGGGCTGGTTCGTGCACCGCTTCCGCGCCCCGGCCGACATGGCGCACATGCCCCTGGACCTCATCCTCGTCCTCGACACGAGCGGCAGCATGCAGGGTCAGAAGATGCAGCAGCTCCAGGACGCGGCGACGCAGGTCATCGGCCTGCTGAAGCCCGAGGACAAGCTGCACCTGGTGTTCTTCAGCAGCGACGCGCAGAGCAGCTGGCCCGGACTGAAGAACGCGACCGCGGACCTGAAGCGCGATGCGGCGACGCGCGTGCACGACGCCTTCGCCACGGGCGCGACGAACATCGAGGGCGGCCTGCGCGACGGCTTCCACGGCTTGGACGGCGTCTCGGCGAGCGCGGAGGAGTCGCGCCTGCCCGTGCTCGTCCTGCTCACCGACGGCAAGCCCACCGTGGGCATCCAGGAGCGCCCGGCCCTGCGCCAGCTCGCGCGCGACGCGAACGCGCACGGCGTGCACGTGTTCGGCCTCGCCTTCGGGAGCGACGCGGACTGGAGCCTCATCGCCGGCTTCGCGCAGGACGGCAACGGCACCGCCATCCGCGTGCCCGAGGGAGCGGGGGCGGAGGTGGACATCCGGCGCTTCGTCGCCGCGCTGACCACGCCCGCCCTGCGCAACGTGCAGGTGCGCTACGACGGCCCCGTGACCGCGTTCCAGCGCGACGCTCCGGTCTTGTTCACGGGCAGCGAGCTGCTCGTCCTGGGCAAGTTCGACCCGGCGATGCGCCAGCTCACGGGCAACGTGACCGCCCAGGCCCCCGACGGCCCGCGCCGCTACGCCTTCACCGCGCCCGTCCTCGGCGACGGGGATGCGGGCGTGCTGCCGCGCCTCGTGGCGAACGAGGAGATCCACCACGCGCAGGACGCCATCGCCGCGGATGGGCGCAGCGCGTCGCTCGTGAAGCGCATCACCGACCTCGCCCTGCAATTCGGCTTCGTCACCGAGTACACGAGCCTCGTCGTCCGCCTGCCCGAGAACGTGCGCATGGTCGACGACTGCAGCAACTGCATCGCCGTGGCCCAGGACGCGACGGGCTCCTCGGCCAGCAGTGGAACGGTCGCGCCGACCGCCGCCAGCACCGGCGGCGCAGGCGGCTCCGGCAACCAGCCCGCGCAAGGGCAGCTTGCATCGCGCGGCGCGACCTCGTCGGGCGGCTCGGGCGGCTCGGGCGGCCTGCCCTCCGCCGTGCCCACCGCGCTGCATCAGGAGGCCAAGTCGAACGGCGACCCGTTCGCCTACGACGCGGGTGCACAGCAGGAGCAGCTCGCGCAGAAGGGCAGCGCGGCCCAGACGCCCGGCTTCGAGGTGCTCGCCCTGCTCGGCGCGGTCGGGCTGGCTGTTGCGCTCCGCGCCCGGCGGAAGTAGGCCGCTGCGCGGGTCGCAGCCGGACGTGCGAAGTCCCCGCTTCCGGCTGCGACCCCCCGCGTTCCGCGCCTTTCCTGCGAGGCTTCTTGAGGGGCGCGGCGTTGTGCGCGGCTGGTTGCCATGGTCCGCACGCGTGCGCTCGCGCTCCTCGTCGTCCTCCTCCTCGCGCTCCCGCTCCACGCCTTCGCGTCCGGGCCGGGGCACCTCGTCATCACGCAGCTCTACGTCGACACCTACGTGTCGAACGAGCCGGACGAGTTCGTGCAGCTCGCCAACCCGACGGAGAGCAGCGTGGACCTGAGCGGCTGGAAGCTGACCGATGGCGAGGGCACGCTGACCTTCCCGAGCGGCACGAGCCTCGCAGCGGGCGCGCACATCTACGTCACGGGCAACGCCAGCGCCTTCCGCCTCGACATGGTCGTGGC
>JAIVGT010000143.1 GCA_020201485.1 Halobacteriales archaeon | reverse complement strand
GGCCGACGAAGCCCATCGCCATCGAGCGCAGCAAGGACATCCCGCACCTGGCCCGCTTCGCCGTGCGCGACATGGGCACGACGGTCGCGGCCGGCGTGTGCCTCGACATCGAGGAGCGCACCGCGGCCTGAGCGCGTGGAGGCCGAGCGCCCGCGCCGCAGACCGCGGCGGCCCTTCTTTTTCCCTCTTCGCCTGCCAGCGGAGCGGCCGCGTCGTCGCCGAGGGGGTGCGGGGCTGGAGGAGCGACGACGTCCCGCGGTGGGACGGGTCCCCCGCCGATGGTGTCTGGGCAAAGGATATGTCCCCGGCGCGCGGGTGCGGGTGCGATGCTCCGCGCGCTGGCCCTCCTCGCCGTGCTCGCCCTGATGCCGGGCCCCGCCGCCGCGGTCGGCGTGCCGGCGGGCGTCCCCGGGATGTGCGAGGGGACGTGCCCCGTGCCGGGCAGCGGCATCACCGGCTTCGTCCCCCCCGTGCTCGTCCTGCGCAGCGGGAGCACCGTTGCCTGGCAGAGCATGGACATCGGGCACCTGAACCTCGAGGACGCGGTCGGCCAGCCTTCGGACGGATGCTTCGATGCGTTCTACACCACGGGCGTGGACGCCCTGGTCACGTTCCGCGTGGTGGATGGCGGCCTGGTCGCGGAGCAGGATGGCGTCCCGAAGGCGTGCGCCTCGGCGACGGCGGTGGGCGGGGCGCAGGTCCTGACCTACTACTGCCGCATCCACAGCTTCACGATGAAGGGAGCCCTCGTCGTGGTCGCCTGAGGGGAGACCCGTCCCGGGCGCGACGATGCGTGCATGGAGTGGCGAGAGGGTTCAAGGCGGGCAAGCCGGTTGCCGCGCCATGCGCCTGCCCACCCTGCTGGTCGCGCTCCTCTGCTTGCCCGTCGCCGCTGCGCTGCCTTCCCTGCAGGCCCCGGCCCCCACCGCTGTCCCGGCGGGCTACGCACCCCCGGTGGACCTCTTGCCGGCGGAGGTCGCCGCGCGCGTGCACGGCGTGTTCGACCAGGGCACGTGGATCGGCAAGACCCCCGGTGCCTGGCTCGGCTGGGCGCAGCAGCAGGTCGCGCCCCAAGCCGAGCGCGGCCCGGGCGCGGACCTCGTGCCCGCGGTGGAGCGCGTGTACGACGCGGTCGGCGCGCAGGCCAGCCCGGCGCAGGTCGCGCAGCTCGCGGCGCGCGCGGACGCCCTCGACCCGCGCGTCGCGGCCGCGTTCGCGCCCCTGGTGGCCGTGGTCGCGCAGGCCTACGCGGAGCAGGCCTTGGTCCCGGCGCAGCTCGACTTCAGCAGCCCGACCGGGCAGTTCCTGCCTCTCGATGCGGCGGCGGCGAGCGTCGCGCGCGGCGCGCGCGTGCTGGCGGCGGTGAGCGCGTTCCGCGCGGACGTCGCGGCGCTGCAACTGCAGGCGGACGTGCCCGGCTTCGCCGACCCGCTCGGCCTCGTCGTGCTCGGCGGCACGGCCGCCGACACCTTCGTGCCCGACGGCTTGCTGGCGGACCCCGTGCTCCTCGCCGACTTGGGCGGCGACGACGTGGACCTCACGAGCAGCGGCGGCGCGTGCCCCCTCACCGTGCAGAACAACTGGGCGACGTGCAACGGCCTCGCGCTCAGCGTGCGCGTGGACCTCGCGGGCAACGACGTGTACCACAGCGTCGGGGACCGGCAAGTGGCGCAGGGCGCGGGCGGCTTCGGCGGCCTGGGCATCCTCGTGGACGAGGCCGGGAACGACCAGTACGTCATCGACGACCACGTCACGCAGGGCTCGTTCCTCCAGTACTACATCACGGGCAGCAGCCAGGGCGCGGGCGAGGCCGGCGTCGGCTTCCTCGTGGACGCGGCCGGCAACGACCAGTATCGCTTCAACCTCGACTCCCACGGCGACGACGCCTTCGCCCAGGGCCAGGGATACGGCGGCGTGGGCGGCTTCGGCATGCTCCTGGACGCGGGCGGCAACGACCTGTACGACACCGAGGTGCGCTGCGACAACGGCGTGGCGGCCTCGAACACGTTCTGCGGCCTGTACACGGACGC
The DNA here is from genome assembly GCA_020201485.1 of Halobacteriales archaeon. Lineage (GTDB taxonomy): Archaea > Thermoplasmatota > SW-10-69-26 > JACQPN01 > JAIVGT01 > JAIVGT01. Next base: position 1,305 of record JAIVGT010000143.1, on the reverse strand, counting down.
GGTCGCGCTCTACCCGGGCGTGGCCATCCTCCTCGACCTGGGCGGCGACGACGTGACGCACGCCGTGGACGTCGCGCCGGACGAGGACTACTACGCGCAGAGCTTCGCCGCCTTCGGCGGGCTGACCATCCAGGTGGACGCGTCGGGGAACGACGTGTACTACGCCAGCGCAACGAGCACGCAGGGCGGCCCGGAGCTGAACTGCGCCTACGGCACGGCGGAGTACGCCGGCGCGCTCGCCATCTTCATCGACGGCGCGGGCGCGGACAGCTACTACGACGAGACGGTCTCGCCCAGCGGCGGCCCGAGCACGATGGCCGAGGGCTTCTCCGTCGCGAGCGGCTCCCTGTTCTGGGACGTGTCGGGCGTGGACGTGCACAGCATGGCCGCGTTCGGCAACAGCCCGCTCATCAGCGGGCGCGGCAGCGTCGAGCCGGGCCGCGGGCCGGGCTACGGCGTGACCGAGACCTACGGCATCTACCTCGACACGGGCGGCGCGGACACGTACTACGACGTGGACGGCACGCCGAACCGCGTGGTCACGCACATCGCCACCATCGGCGGCAACGACCGCAACTGGGGCGGCGTGCCGCAGTACTTCGGCGGCACCGACCTGCGGAACTTCTACGGCATCGGCATCGACCGCAACCTCGTGCCCGGCTGAGGCGACGCGCGGGGCCCCGGACGCGGGGCCCCCCGGCGAAACCTTCATGACGGGCAAGCCCTTCCTCGGCCTGCGCCCCCGAGGTTGCGCGGCACCCTGCCAAGGAGCCGCGGAGAATTCGGGAGCCGCACCCCGTGAGGGAACCCCATGGCCCAGACCGCGCGCATCTCGCTCGCCGGCACCGACCCGAAGAAGATCGACTCCGTCTGCTCCCAGATCAAGCTCATCGCCGAGCGCACCGGCGTGAGCATGGGCGGGCCTGTGCCGCTGCCGACCCGCCGCTTGCAGGTGGCGACGCGCAAGTCCCCCGATGGCGAGGGCAGCGCCACGGTCGAGCGCTGGGAGATGCGCGTCCACAAGCGCCTCATCGACATCGACGCGGACGAGCGCGCCCTGCGCCAGCTCATGCGCATCCAGGTGCCCGACTCGGTCAACATCGAGATCGTGCTGCGGTCCTGAGCGCGTCACGACGGGCGCGGCGTGGGGAGGAAGGGCACGGGCGGCGGGCGCCTGCCGCGCAGCGAGCCGAGCACGCTCACAGGAACTCCGCGTCCTGGGCGAAGGCCCGCTTGAGCTTCTCCTCCTCGACGGCCCCGGTCGCGCCGTTGACGCGGAGCGCGCCGTTCTGGCCTTCCATGCGC